>JAKJFK010000148.1 GCA_022704925.1 candidate division TA06 bacterium
CCGCCACGAAAAGCAGGGAGGCCTCCGGGGTGTCGAAAAAGAGGTAGAAACGGTGGGCGATGAAGACGGTCAGGTAGAGGATGATGCTTCCGACGCCCGCCACCCCCTGGGCCAGGACCCGGTAACTCTTACGGTAAAGGAGTTCGCTCAGCAAGAGGAAAAAGAGCCCGGCCGCAAAGCCCAGGCCGGTCCGGGCCCACTCGTTGAGCCAGCCCTGCTCGAAGGCGTACTTGAGCAGGAGGCCGAAGCCGGCGGCGAAGACCAGCGAGCCGACCCAGGCCAGCCACTTTTCGCCGATCGTTCTTTCGAGCGAAAGGAGCCGGCGGCGCACCTGGCCGGAGTCCGGCCTGGCCGTGCCAACCGTGCGCGCGGCCGCCGGCCCCATGCGGGCGGCCAGCGGTATCGCCGTCTCCGGGCCGGAGGGCGGCGTTGCAACGGCCGCGGCCGGCTCCTCCCGGCCGGGCGTCTCCGCGGCCGGGCCGGCCGGCGGGGCTTTTCCCTCAAGCGATTCGAGGCGCCGTTCCAGATCGGCGACGCGGCGGAGCAAAAACTTCAGTTCATCCGCCTGGGAAGCGGGGCGTTGGGGCGGCTCAGGGGAAGTCCTTCGGCCGGGCAGAAAGATCAACAGAAGCAGGATAACGATCACCGCGATAACAAACATTTTCCCTCCCGCCGGCCTTTGAATTAACGGCCGGCGTCGAATAGTGACGGCGCCCGGAGCACCGGCTTACCCGGTCAGATCCTTCTTCGCCGCCGCGACGATTTCCGCGAGGCCGAGCTTCAATTCCGGGGCGAGCGGCTCGGGGGCGTGGCTCCGCAGTATCTCCTCCTTGCGCCTCCGGCAGTTCTCCGCCGCGCCCCGGGCGCCGGACTCCAGCCAGGCCTGGTAATACCGGCGGTCCAGGAGTTTCGGGAACCAGAGTTCCTTTCGAAAACGGCCGGCCGTGAATTCCCGGTCGATGTAAATCCCGCCGGGCCCGACCGTCTCGATCTCATCGATCCCCAGCGCCTCGTCGCTGAAATCAATATCGCGCAGCAGGTGCTCGACGTAGGAGATCATCTCTGCCTGGAAGACCAGCAGATCCAGGGAGGCGCCCTGGTCAACCCCGCAGATGCCCAGGTGGCCGAAGATATCCGCCCCGGCCGCGGCGCCCAGGGCCAGGGTGACGCCCGCCTCCAGGCCGGCCTGGGCGTCAACCGACTTGGCGTCGGTCAGGCCGACGTTGATGTAGACCGGCAGGCCGTAATGCTTGCCCAGCTGGGTCATCCCGACTCCGAAGATCGCCTGCTCCGGTCCGCCGAAGACCATCTGGGTGGTGGCCATGTCAAAGACGTGGCAGATGCCGCCGTAGCAGACCGGCAGGCCCGGCCGGATCAGCTGGGTGATGCAGATGCCGGCCAGGATCTCCGCGTTCTCCTGGACCATGGTGGCGGCCAGGGTGCCGGGAGCCGAGAGGCCGGTCTGGGCCATCGGCCCTACCGGTACCGGCAGGTTGAGCCGGGCCGTCTCGAAAATCAGGTCGATGCCGTGGAAGGGAAAGGAGAGCGGGCTGATGGGCTCCAGGAAGGGATAGCAGAGCGGGAATTCCGCCGCTTTTTCGGCGCTTCCCCGCAGGAGGATGAGCATCTCCACGATGTGCCTTGCGGAAGGACGGTCATAAAACCAGAAGGTAAGGGGCTTGGTGGTATTTTCAAGCATGGCGGCGGCCACCTCCACGCACCGGTAATGGACCGGGATCTCGTGGGGATCGGCCATGGCGCCGGCGATGTTGATCCGCTCCAGCCCGTCGCAGAAACGGGCGGCGGTCGCAACGTCGGTCAGGGTCGCGTAACGCCGTTCCCGGCCGGGCTCTTCAACCCAGGAGGCCTGGCCGCCGCTGGCGTTGTAATTCCGCGTGCCCTTACCGAACCCGGCCTTCCGGGAGAGGTCCCGTCCGTAGATGGTAAACTCCTTGCCGGCCTGCTTCAACAGGCGCATCACGAGATCGGGAGGGATCTTCACTCTTTGCGTTTTTTCATCGACCGCCGCCCCCGAATCATGAAACCGGCCCAGGACCTCGGGGTGCGGCACGGCGACTCCGACCCGTTCCAGGACGGCCAGGGAGGCCCGGTGGATCTTTTCAACCTGTTCTTCGGAAAGCACCCGGCTGATCATCTTCCAACCCTTTTGTTTTTAGAAGCGGCCTGCTTCTGCTCTGCGTTTTTCACCAACATTCATCAAAAACGGCTGACTCTCTCCCTCGAATTCCGCGTCAGTTAAGGTACGACTCTAATACCTCCCAGGAAATTCGGCCGCCCTTGTTGACCCGATATTCAAGCATCATCCAACCACCAATATGTCCATCTTCAAAGTAGGCCCGAACCAGGCGAGTCGAAATTACGTACACCTCAAAAAACTGCATTTTGCCACCCACGATACCCCGGTAGGGTATAAATTCATTGTGCTTCATGAGATCTTCGGCTATGTCGTTGACCGGATCCTTCAAACCCCTTTTTTTCAGATACTGAATTTCCTTCGAGGAAAGCTGAGGCGGACGAGATATCCATCTTTTAATAACATCGGGCGATGCGGTGCCCGTTTCGATTAAATTCAAGACCTTTTCATGCAAAACCTTTTTATCCCGTTTCAATTGCAGAATTTCACTGCGGAAGATGATCACAATGGTTGAAAAACACAAAAGCAGCACCAATAAAGCGAGGAGAAGATTGGCAACGGAGAGCCGGACCCCGGAACGCAGAAAGAACCCGACCTTCTTTATCATGCCTCCATTTTAGGGTTTTTTCAGCCCGGCGTCAAACCTGAAATAGCAACAAAATTCGAGTTCACACCGTCAGTCAAAAAATCTGATCTTTTATTCAACCCGAAGTAAAATGCGAATTTTAATTTTTCCAATTCAGGGTATTACCAAACCTAATACAGCACCTGGCCGTAGGGCGACCAACCCGGCGAGATGAGCAGCCGGTCGTCGTCAAACTCAAAATAGTGCTGGCAGTGGATCCGGGAACCGGTCTCACGGTCGTAGCCGCGGTAGAAGACGAAGCGCCCCCGGTTCTCAGAAAATATTCCGACCGGCTCCAGGTCGGGGAAACGGTCGGCGATTCCCTTCCTTTCGAAAACCTCCAGCTGAAGGGCCAGCAAATCCCGGGGCACCTCCAGGCCGGTCGACGCCGGCCACTCCGGGGCGGCGTTCCATTCGGGCAGTTGGCTCTCCTGCTCCGGGCCGGCCGGATCCGGACCGGTATAGGCCACCCAGACCGGGCTCGACCAGGCGTTGGCGAAGTCGGCCTGGGTTATTCTTGCGTAATAATAAGTCTCGGCAGGGGAGGGCGCCTTGTCGATCCAGCGTATCTCCGCCTCTTTCTCTCCCTTGAACTCCCACATCGCCACCCGCCGGCCGCCCCGGATCAGGTCGATCCGGCTGATCGGCGCGCTCCCGGCCACCCGGATATGAATCTCGGGCCGCTCCCTGGTGACCAGCGATTCTCCCATGGACGCGCCGTTGACCTCGAAGCGCAGGAAGATCCGCTCGCCGGTGGTGGCGTAAGTCCGGCGCCGCCGCAGGCTCTCGAAGACCGCCTCGCGGGTCAGCTCCCGGCAGAGGAAGGCGGTGATGGCGCTCTGGACCGAGAAGTTACGCTCCTTAAGCGACCGGATACGGCCGTGCAGGGCCCAGCAGTCATAGCCCGGCTTCCCGTAATGGCCGTCGGACATGCCGCAGAAGCCAAGCTTGTAACCCTGCTGGAGACCGGCCTGGGCAAAGGCCTCGAACTTGCCGTGCATCGAGGCGATCTCGACCAGCGGCGTCGTCTCCGGAGCAAAGGCGACCTTGTCCCACTTCGGCGTCCGGCCGCCCACGTGCGGTATCACCAGGCACCCGGCGGCCTTGCTGAGCGCCAGCAGGTCATTCAACTCGGTGGCCGCCGGCAGGTCGCTCCAGCTGCCGCCCCGGCTGAAGACGCAGCAATCGCCCGAGGGATCCCGGACCGTCTTGCCGGGCGTGTACTCGTAGCCGAGCATGGTGACGAACTTGCCGGCCGCGTTCCAGCGGTTGCTCGCCTCGGCCATGGTCGGACCAAGATAGGCCCAGTCGGAGCCGCCCTTGTCCACCGGCTGGGTCGTGAAGTCTTTCACCGCCAGGTGCTCGGCGAAGCCGAAGACATCAAGAAAAGCCCGGTCGCGGGCAAAAAGGAGATTGTCCTCGACGGTGCCGATCCCGTCCGACCAGCCGGTATGGCAATGGCAGTCGCCCCAGAAGACGCCTTCGCCGGAATCCGCGCAGAGCATCGGATTGCTCGAACCGGCCACCTTTTCATCGCCGGCGGCGGCTGCCCGGGCAAAGTAGACGCCCGGCTTATCCACCTTGACGCCCTCGACGGCGACGACGCCGCCCGGGCCGGTCTCCCGGCGCCACTCCTGTTTTCCGCCCGGCCCCTCCAGCAGCAGGCGCACCGGCCGGCCGGCCGCCTCGACCGGGTTGGAGTTGACATCCTCGAACCGGGCCCGGATAACCAGCGGCTGGCCGGGC
>JAKJFK010000149.1 GCA_022704925.1 candidate division TA06 bacterium
TTCTCCGCCACTCCCCCCTTCCTTCACCCTCCCCCACACCGCCCACCCGCCCCGCCTTACCAGATCCAGGCAACTTCCCGCCCTTCCCGATCCTGGAAACCGGCGGCCGGCTCCGGGAACAGCCGGCAAAACAGGCGCCAAAGATTCCCGGAGGGTATAAACCCCCCTCACCCGGATTGGTTTGAGGCCTTAAAAACGACGGGGCGGCCGAAATCCGGGGAAATCGACGGATTGAAGCCGGTAAATTATCAAAAACCGGCCGGGAGAGAGGGCGGGGACGGGTTGCGGGCAATCAGAGTTCGGTCATCACCTGGTTCAGGTAGCCCAGGTAGAAGGAGATGATGACATACCCGATGTAAACGGCCACCAGCAGGTAGACGATCACCGGCAGGAGGGAGACCAGCTTGGCCGTCGTGTTATCGACATCCTCCTGGAGATAGCCGATGACGCTGGTAAGGGTCTCGTCCATCTTGCCGCTCACCGCGCCCACCCTGATCATGTCGCGGAGGACCGGGGGCAGGAAAGGATTTTCGGCGAAGGCCTCGGAAATGGTCGCGGAGTTGCGCAGCAGAACCACCGAATGGAGCATTTCCTCCTCCATGGCCGCGTTGCCCATCGTGCGGGCGGCCAGTTCGACCGCCTCCCGCACCTCGATGCCGGCGGTGTAAAGGCAGACGAAGGCCTGGAGAAAACGGAGCAGGGCCAGTTTCCTGGCCAGGGACCCGACGACCGGAATCGCGAGGACCACCCGGTTGAACCGGGCCGAAAAGGCGGAAGCCGGCCCGGATTTCCTGGCCAGAAAGACGACGGCCGCGGCCAGGCCGTAAAGAATGGCCAGGGCCGGCAGCGTCGCGGCCAGGAAGGCGCCGAAGCCCTTCGTGAAGAGGAGCGGAACGGCGGGAATGATGATCGCCGCGTGCAGCAGAAAGGCGGGATAAACCAGGCCGTTGATGATCCGGGAGCGGGCCCGGTGTATGAAGTCGAAATAATCCCCCAACCGGTTGAGCACCTCGGGCAGGTTTCCGGAGGCGTCGCCGGCCCGCAGGCTCGCCGTCTCGAAGAGGCTGAAGCTCGGGGAGGCGAGCGAAGCGGCCGTCTCGGAGAGGGAAACTCCGGAGACAACTCCGCCGTAAAGGGCCTCGAAGAGACGGCCGCCGGGGCCCGCCGAGCCCTTGAGGTGCTCGAGGGCGTTCACCAGGGGCAGCCCCGCCTTCAGCATCGAGCCCAGCTGCCGGTAAAAGACCGCCCGGGCCTGGTAGGTCATGCTCCGCCGCCTTGCTTCATCATCTTATGATATCACAATCCCGGCCGTCCTTTCCGATCCGGCCGGAAGCGAAAACCGGCAAGGCCCCGGCGGTGATAAAAAAACCGGGCCCCTCCCCGGAAAGGAAGGGGCCCGGATCTTTCCGGTTCGCCGGCGCCGGACTTACTTCCGGCCCCGCTTCCGCGGGGAACCGGCCTTGCCCTTCGCGGCCGGTTTCTTCTGCCGACGCTGATCCTCGATCGCCGCCTGGGCGGCCGCCAGGATCGCGATCGGCACCCGGTAGGGCGAGCAGCTGACGTAATTCATGCCCACCCGGTGGCAGAACTTGACCGACTCGGGTTCGCCGCCGTGTTCGCCGCAGATGCCGACCTTGAGGTGGGGCCGGACGGAGCGGCCGCGCTGGACGCCCATCTCGACCAGCTGGCCGATGCCGGCCTGGTCCAGGACCTGGAAGGGATCCTCGGGCAGGATCTTCTTGTCCAGGTAGGCGGGCACGAAGCCGCCGATGTCGTCGCGGGAGAAGCCGAAGCCCATCTGGGTCAGGTCGTTGGTGCCGAATGAGAAGAACTCGGCCGTCTCCGCGATCCGGTCGGCCAGCAGGGCCGCCCGCGGGATCTCGATCATCGTCCCGTAGAGGTAGGCGATCTTCTTCAGGCCGTACTTGGCGCAGACCTCGGCGTAGACCCGGTCCACGATCTCCTTCTGGTCCTGCAGTTCGGCGGCGAGGCCGACCACCGGAACCATGATCTCCGGCAGGGCCTTCTTGCCCGTCTTGACCAGCTCGGCGGTGGCCTCCAGGATGGCCCGGACCTGCATCTCGGTAATCTCCGGGTAGGTAACGCCCAGCCGCACGCCGCGGTGGCCCATCATCGGATTGGTCTCGTGCAGGGCGGCAACCCGGCGGTTGAACTCGGCCGCGTCGATGGCCAGGCTTTCGGCCAGTTTCCGCCGCTCATCCTCCCGGGTCGGAACGAACTCGTGCAGGGGCGGATCAAGCAGGCGGACGGTCACCGGCAGGCCGTTCATCACTTGCAGGGTGGCCTTGATGTCGTTCTTGACGAAGACGAAGAGATCGGCCAGGGCGGCCCGGCGCTCCTCGACGGTGCTGGAAAGAATCATCTTGCGCAGCAGGAAGAGCGGTTTTTCGCTGTTCTTGCCGTAGAACATGTGCTCGGTGCGGAAGAGGCCGATGCCCTCGGCGCCGAATTCCCGCGCCCGGGCGGCGTCGTCGGGCGTGTCGGCGTTGGTCCGCACGCCCAGCTTCCGGAAGGAATTGGCCATCTTCATGAAGTGGACGAAGCGCGGGTTCTCGGTGGCGTTGATCATCGAAAGCCGCCCCTCGTAGACGTAGCCGCGGGTGCCATTCAGGGTCAGGATATCCCCTTCCTTGAAGGTCCGGCCGTCCACGGTCAGCCGGCGCTGGCCGGCCTCGATGTGGAGGGCGCCGCAGCCCACGATGCAGCACTTGCCCCAGCCGCGGGCCACCAGGGCCGCGTGGCTGGTCATGCCGCCCCGGCCGGTAAGAATGCCGGCCGCGGCCCGCATGCCCTCGACGTCCTCGGGGTTGGTCTCCTCGCGGACCAGCAGGACCGTCTTGCCCTGCCGGGCCCATTCGACCGCGTCGGCGGCGGTGAAGACGATCTGGCCCACCGCTCCGCCCGGACCGGCCGGCAGCCCCTTGGCCAGCGGCTTGTTGGACTTCTCGGCGGCGGGATCGACGATCGGATGCAGCAGCTCGTCCAGCTGGCCGGGGGCGACCCGGAGCACCGCCTCGTCCTGGCCGATCAGCTTCTCCTTGAGCATGTCCATGGCGATGTTCAGGGCCGCGGTGCCGGTGCGCTTGCCCACCCGGCACTGGAGCATCCAGAGACGCCCCTCCTGGATGGTGAACTCGATATCCTGCATGTCGGTGAAGTGCTGCTCGAGCCGGTCGCGGATGTCGTGCAGCTGCTTGTAAACCTTGGGCATCGCCTTCTCCAGGGAGGCAAGGTGCCTGTTCTGCTCGGTCTTGGTGGCCTCGTTGAGCGGGTTGGGAGTCCGGGTGCCGGCCACCACGTCCTCGCCCTGGGCGTTGATCAGCCACTCGCCGTAGAACTTGTTCTCGCCGGTGGCCGGGTTGCGGCTGAAGGCGACGCCGGTGGCCGAGGTCTCGCCCATGTTGCCGAAGACCATCGCCTGGACGTTGACCGCGGTGCCCCACTCGTCCGGGATGCCCTCGATCCGGCGGTAGGAGACGGCCCGGCGGCCGTTCCAGGAGGCGAAGACCGCCTTGATGCCGCCGTAGAGCTGCTCGCGCGGATCGTCGGGGAAGGCCCGGCCCAAAACCTTCTTGACCCGTTCCTTGAAGCGTTCGCAGAGGTCCTTCAGCTCCTCAGCGGTCAGGTCGGTATCCGCCTTGTAGCCGCGGGCCGCCTTGAGCTCCTTGAGCAGCCCCTCGAGCTGAACCCGGATCCCCCGCCCCTCTTCGGGCTCGACGCCGGCCGCCTTCTCCATGACCACGTCCGAGTACATCATGATCAGGCGCCGGTAGGCGTCGTAAACGAAACGCGGGTTGCCGGTCTTCTTGACCAGGCCGGGAATGGTCCGGGCGCAGAGGCCGACGTTGAGTACCGTCTCCATCATGCCCGGCATGGAACGGCGCGCGCCGCTGCGGACCGAAACCAGCAGCGGGTTGACCGGGTCGCCGAAGCGGTAGCCCATCGACTTTTCGACCCGGGCCAGGGCCCGGTCGATATCCGCTTCCACTCCGTCGGGAAGCTGGCGGCGGTTCCGGTAATAATGGGTGCAGACCTCGGTGGTGATGGTGAAACCGGCCGGAACCGGGATGCCCAGGTTGACCATCTCGGCCAGATTGGCCCCCTTGCCGCCCAGCAGCTCCTTCATGTCGCTCCGGCCGTCGGCCTTGCCGTCGCCGAAATAGTAAACGAATTTCTGCTTCGCCATAAGTCCTTCCTCCTCTGGGTTAAGAAAACCTGATCAGTAAATCAGTTTAAGCTCTCCAGATCGCGCCGGATGGCCGCGGCCAGCTCCTCCGGCCCGGCAAACGCCGCCTCCGACCGCAGGCGGCGCCGGAAATCGGCTGCCAGCCGCCGCCCGGCCAGTTCCCCGGAAAACCCGGGGATGTGAATCTCCAGCACCGGCTTCTCGAGGCGGCCGAAAGTCGGGTTGTGGCCGTAACTGGCCAGGGCCCGAACCCGGCCGGAAA
>JAKJFK010000150.1 GCA_022704925.1 candidate division TA06 bacterium
GGATCAGGACCAGCCGGCTTCTTTCCCGGTCAAGCGTGTAGATGTTCTGGAAAACGGCATCGGCGGTCCCCCGGTACCAATCCTCGCTGATGCGCTGCTGGGCCGGGATGATCGTTACGTGTTCCCCCAGTTCCGGGCTGAGAATGCTCCAGCCCATCCGGATGTGCCGGTCAAGGGAGATGGTTTTGTACTGGGTCAGCACGAATATTTTGCGCAGGTTGCTGTTGATGCAGTTGCTGAGCGGGAAATCAACGATGCGGTAGTTGCCTCCGAAAGGCACCGCCGGCTTGGCCCGGTTCTTGGTCAGCGGGTAGAGGCGCTCCCCCTTGCCGCCGGCCAGCAGGAAGACAATCAGTTCGTTCATGCGGCGTCTCCGCCCAGGAGTTCCTTCAGCTTGGCCTTCAGGTTTCCGACGTCCGGGTCCTTTAAAACGTAGGCGTCGGCCGCCCAGGAGAAGAAACTGTCTTGGTAGCTGTCGAAGGCGGTGTAGAAGACCACCGGCAGGCCCGGTTTGAAGGCCAGCATCTTCCCCAGCAGTTCCAGGCCGTCCATCTCGGGCATCCGGATGTCCAGCACGACCAGGTCGATCATTTCCTTCCTGATCAGGTCCAGGGCTTCCGAGCCGCTTTCAGCCAGGCGGACCCGATATCCTTCCGGTTCCAGCTCTTTCTGCAGGATCGTCCGCTGAGCGTTGTCGTCGTCAACCACCAGAATGGTTTTCATGGTTGGTCCCCCCTTCCCCTTTTTCGCGGCAGCGTTACGACGAACCGGGCACCCTCTTCTGGTCCCCGGCTTTCCACCCTGATGGTGCCGCCGTTATTTTCCACCGCCTCCCGGGCGAAGGCCAGGCCGAGGCCGCTGCCGGTAAGGCGCGTGGTGTAAAACGGTTCGAATATTTTGTCCAGGTCGCCGGCCGCGATTCCATGTCCGTTGTCATCGACGGCGACGATAATCGACTCCCGGGTGAAGTCGGTCGTCACCCGGACCCGGCCTTCGGAAAGATCCCGGATTGAAAATAGTCCGTTTTCAATCAGGTTGAGAAAGACATGGCGCAGCTGTTCCGGATCGGCCATTATCTCCGGGAGGCCCGGTTTGAGGGAGATGGTTACCGGCGCCGTTTTCCGTCCGGTCTCCTCGGCCAGTTTCCTGAAGAGGTCTTCGCTCACCTCGGTGATGAGATCGTTGACGCGGCAGGCGGTAATCTCGGAACGTCCGAGGCGCGCGTATACCAGGCTGTTGTCGACGAAACGGGAAAGCTCAAGGCATTTTTGATAAATCTGGAGGCCCTGCTCCCGGCTTTCCGGATCGGAAGAGGCGCGGGAAATGATCCGGGCCAGGCCGCCGATTACCGCGAGTGGCTCCCGGATCTCGTGGCTCACGTAAGAGATGGAGCGTCCGATCGAGGCCAGGTGGGCGCTGCGGGTCAGGTTGTTTTTGGTTTCGTAAAGCTCGTGGTAGGCCTGGTTGAGTTCCTTCAGTTTCTGATTGAGTTCCTGGTTGATCCGGACCATCTCCAGGATCATGCCGGCTCGTTCGGAGAAGAAGGCCAGCAGCTGGACCTGGCGTTCGCTGACCGGCCGGCCGGAGAAGGCATTATCCGCCGCCAGCATGCCCAGCGGAGCCGTCTGGTCGGGAATGGGGGTCAGCACCACCTGGGGCCCGGAGAAGAGGGCCGCCAGTTCCGGGTGCAGGGCCCCGGTTTCCAGCGGCCGGGTCAGCATGAATACCTCGGCGGATCGGACTACCTGTCCGCAGACCGGGCAGTCGGAGAGGTTGAAGTCGAGTGCGAGCACCGCCCGGTTGAACTCCCCGTTTCGGTCGAAGTGTTCGTAGTTGGCAAGAAGATTGTGAAGGCCGGGCTTGGCGCCGTCCAGCTCGCTCCAGATTCGGCTGGCTTCGGCCTGCGAGTTGGGGCCGATGCCCAGGACACCCCGGAGCCGGCTCCGGGATTCGTCCAGGAGCAGGAGGGCGGCCCGGGGGAAACTGAAGGCACTGCCGGCCGTGGCCGCGGTAAGAATGATGAAGAAAAGGTGTTCGATATCCCGGGTGGAGTGAAGGGCCTCGTCAAGCCGGTAGAGAAGCCCTACCTCGTCGTCGGTCCAGAAGACTTCTTTTCTGATCGGTACGACCATATATCAGATCTGGCGGTTTATGCGGGCCCGGCCTCGCACTCCCTTGTACCAGGATTCGAAAGCCTCCGCGGATTTTTGCTGGATGAGGACGTTTTGAAGCTGTTCGTCGGGAAGCTGGACACCCGGATTCCTGGCCCGGAATGAGGCCAGTTCTTCGGGCGTGACCTTGAGAGCCTCCTCGTTAACGACGCTCGACTGGAGTTTGCTGATGAGAATGGAACGGCGGATCTC
Organism: candidate division TA06 bacterium; assembly: GCA_022704925.1. Taxonomy (GTDB): domain Bacteria; phylum Ratteibacteria; class UBA8468; order MWAK01; family MWAK01; genus MWAK01. The sequence continues at coordinate 2,364 of JAKJFK010000150.1, forward strand.
CTTCTCGATGCGGATCATCTCTTCGTCGGAGATCCGGTTTACCGCGTCGCGGAAGAGCTGCTCATTGAAATTACCCTTTTCATCCTTGAAAGAGGGGTTGGAACGGACCATGGCCAGCACTTCCCGGTCCGAAACCCGCAGTCTTCGCCGCGCCGCCTCCTGGTCGATCAGGGTCTCCTGGATACTCTGCTCGACCACCTGGTCCTTGATGCTCTTCATCTGGGGGGAATCCTGGGCCGGGTAGCCGCCGTAGTAGTTGCTGTACTGCTGAAGAGCGGCGGCCAGCAGCTTGTTGTACTGGTCGACGCTGATCCGGGTCCGGTTGATGCGCAGCGCGGTATTTTTGCGGCTGCCGCTCACCTCCATGCCCACCCCCCAGATCATGAAGGAGGGGATGATGATGATGCCCAAAGCCCAGAATATACGCTTAGATACCTTCTTCTTGCCCAGGAATCTGATCATGTTTCTCCTTTGAAGATGAGGCTCTCAGAATAATGATGAATTCTCCCCGGACCGGCCGGCTTGAGAAGTGTTCGATCAGGTCGGCAAAGCCGCCGAGCCGGATTTCCTCGAATTTCTTGGTCAATTCGCGGCAGATGGTTAATTCCCGGTCTCCGAGCGCCGAATGGAGTTCGGACATGGTTTTAAGAAAACGATGCGGCGATTCGTAGATCACCGCGGTTTCATCGCGCGTCTTCAACTCCTCGATAATCCGGCGCCGCTTGGACGGCCGGCGCGGCAGAAAGCCGACGAAACAGAAGCGGTCGGTCGGTACGCCGCTGGCCGAAAGCGCCGCCGCCAGGGAAGAGGCGCCGGGTATCGGGACCACCGGGAGGCCGGCCTGGTGGGCCGCCCGGACCAGCAGGTAGGCCGGGTCGGAGATCCCGGGCGTGCCCCGGCTGGAGACTATGGCAACATTCTCCCCCCGGTTCAGGGCTCCCATGATCCGTTCGATCCGCCCTTTTTCGTTGTCTCGGTAAAAGCTGATGAGGCGGTTGGCGGCCGGGCACTGAAAATGACTCAGCAGTTTCCTGGTTTCCCGGGTATCCTCGGCGGCCACCAGGTCGGCCGTTTGAAGGATCTTTAAGGCCCGGATGGTGATGTCGTCAAGGTTCCCGATTGGAGTGGCCACGACGTAAAGAGTGCCAGGGACGTTCATGTCTTTATTATACCCCAAAAAGACGGCGCCGAAAAAGGTGCGCGGCGGTTGTCGAAGAGGGCCGAGCCTGGGGAAAAGACCGTGAACAAGGATAAGACCGGCCGGCGTAATGATTGGGATGCCTGGATTTCAACTGCCAGGGCCGTGTTTTTTGGCCTTTTTTTATTGACGGGGGCCGACGGAAAGGCCGGTTATCTCAAGATTTCAGCCCCGGCCGGCCGGGTGTGATAAAATATGAAGCGTGTTTTTCTACGCGATCCGGAAAGGCCGGGTTTGGAATCAACTGCCGGAGGACAAATGCGCGAGGATATTCTTAAATCCATAATTACCGAAAACGACGAGAAGATAGTGCTGGTGATTGCCGACGGTCTGGGCGGCTTACCGGATTCGGCCACCGGCCGCACCGAACTGGAGACGGCCCGGACGCCGATCCTGGACGGGTTGGCCCGGAACGGCGGTGCGGCCGGGCTTTCGGTCGCGATCGGTTACGGCATCACCCCGGGCAGCGGGCCCAGCCACCTGGCCCTGTTCGGATACGACCCGGTGGAAAACCTGATCGGACGCGGGATTCTGGAGGCCAGCGGCATTGATTTTCCGCTGGAACCGCAGGACCTGGCGGTGCGCGGTAATTTTGCCACCCTGCGGAACGGCCTGATCACCGACCGGCGGGCGGGCCGGATTCCGACCGAGGAAAACCAGCGGATCGTGGAACTGCTGGGACGCGAATTGAAGGAAATTGAGGGTGTCCAGGTGATCCTGAGGACGGTTAAGGAGCACCGTTTCGTGGTTGTCTTCCGCGGGGCCGGGCTGGAAGCCGGCCTGACCGAGAATGATCCGGAACGGGAAGGGTTGGCTCCGCTGGAGATCAGGCCCCTGCTCCCGGCGGCGGCATTCGCGGCCAGGATCGTGAGTCTTTTCGTGGCCCGGGTGGTTGAATTGCTGCGG
>JAKJFK010000151.1 GCA_022704925.1 candidate division TA06 bacterium
GCTGCTCGGCCGTCAACTCCTCCTGGCCGCCGACCGCGTCGAGCATCACGAACCGGAAATCTTTGTGCTCGAAGGAGTAGTTCAACTCCGATTTGAAGTACTGCTTGAACTTCTCCGGCGCGTCGTGGTTGCCCCGCACCGGGTACCAGGGCTTGCTGAAGCTCTTGGCCGTCGCCGCGAGGTCCTGGTAGGTGGTATCCACCTTGCCGTCGTGGACCAGGTCGCCCAGGATCAGCGTGAACTCCGCCCCCGACTCGTTGACCTGCTTCACCGCCCGCCGAAACTGGTGTAACTCAACATTGTAATTCTCCAGGCCGGGCTGGGGGTCGCCCATGGCCGCGAAGCGGAAGAGGCGGCCCGGCTTCCCGGCCGGGTAGAGCGGCCGGTCCCGCAGGTCGGCCGGCTTGACGGTACGCACCGACAGGTCGTCAACCAGGACCGGCTTATCCGGGACGCCCCCGAAGGCGAGGCTGACACTCAGGAGCGGCTGATCCGGAAGGTCGCATTCGCCGACCATGACCGTGTCGTTCACCCAGGTGGTCTGGGCATGGCGAACCGGATCCAGCTTGAAGGTCAGGGTCGTCCACTCCGCGTCATCCAGTTTCAGCGGTGTATAGATCCGGTAACCATCGTAATAAGGAACCACCAGCTGGGTATAAGCGGGCTGCTCCTTCTGGGCCTCCACCGGTTTCGCCCAGCAGACGACGAAAAGGTTGGTTGAAACATTCAAGTTAAGCTGACGGCTGCCGGCCGCGGCCTTGACCCGGCACTGGACCCAGACCGGCTCCGCGAGCCCCGCCGCCAGCGGAACGTTGACCTTGAGACTGTCGACGGCCAGCGCCCGGCCGCCCTTGAAGCCGACCCCGGCCTTCACCAGGCCGTTCTTCACTTCGCCGCCGGCCGGGGCCGGAAAGACGGCCTCGCCGGCGTAACCCTCAAAATCCTCCTGCCAGATGATTCCCTTCGTCTGGGCAAAAGCCGGGCCGGCCAACAGGCCGGCCAGAAATATCGCGGCAAAGGCCAGGCAACAACCCCGGTTTATCTTAAGCATTAAATGCCTCCTCCAGCCGGCGGAAGGCCGGCCTGTTTTTGAATTTTAACAATTACCTCGCTTTCCGCTTGATCACCAGCGGACTCCGAACCAGATAGGGGAAGTGGAGCTTGGCCGCAACCCCCTGGCCGGTCCGGTAGGACTCGTAGGAACGCCATTCAAGGTAGGGCATATCGTAAAATTCGGTTGTCTTCTCGTCCTCACAGGGAAAAAAGACCGGTTTCGTGTAGATCTCCAAACGGTCCGGGTAGACGTCCACCACCGACCAGCCGGTCGGCGAGGAACGAACAAAACCGGTGCCGCCCAGCACCAGGTAGTTCATGCCCTCCTCCTGGGCGTACCAGGGACCCCGGTGGTAGTGGCCCGACAGCATCAAAAGCGCGTCGTACTTCTTGTAAAGCTCCTTCAGCTTCGCCTTGCTTTCAGGACCGATCTGCATGTAGGGCGAGACTCCGCGCGCGTTCTCGTCCCAGGCCGAAACGTGCGTGCAGACCACGATCTCCTGCTTTTTCGCCTTCGCCGCCTGGAACTCCTTCTCCACCCAGGCCAGCTGCTCGGCCGTCAGTTCCTCCTGGCCGCCGATCGCGTCGAGCATCACGAACCGGAAATCTTTATGCTCAAAGGAATAATTCAATTCCGGCTTGAAATACTTCTTGAACTTCTCCGGCGCGTCGTGGTTGCCCCGCACCGGGTACCAGGGCTTGCCGAAGCCCCGGGCCGTCTCAACGATATCCTGGTAGGTGGTATCCACCTTGCCGTCGTGGACCAGGTCGCCCAGGATCAGCGTGAACTCCGCCCCCGACTCGTTCACCTGCCTCACCGCCCGCTGGAAGTGAATCAATTCGACCGCGTAATTGCCCAGGCCGGGCTGGGGATCGCCCATGGCCGCGAAGCGGAAGAGGCGGCCCGGTTTCCCGGCCGGGTAGAGCGGCCGCTCGGTGATCCCGGCCGGCCGGCTCCGGGTGATAATCAAATCGTCAACGACCGCCGGGTCCTCCGCCTTGCCGCCGGAACTCAGGTAAACTGATTTCAATTCGCCGGCGCCGACGTCCAGATCGCTGCCCAGTTCCACGTCGTCAACCCAGGCGCTGTAGGTCTTCCGTTCGTTGTCCAGCTTCAGGGTCAACGTGTACCAGCGCCCCCCCTCGTAGGGGACCGTCCGGTGGATGCGGTATCCCTGCCAGTAGGGGACGACGAAGCGGATCTGGTCCGGCTTATCCTTCTCCCGGAGGAGCCCGGCGCTGAAGCCGGCCAGGTTGCTTTTGATATTGAAGCCGCCGATCCAGTTGTCGGCCGCGGCCGGCGCCTTGAAGCGGCACTGGATCCAGAGCGTCCCGGTCAGCGCCTGCGGGAAAGTCCGGGTCAGGCCGATGTAATCGGACCGGAAGGCCTTGGTATTCGACAGAACCAGTCCCCTGGAGTTTTTCAGGCCGGCACCCGATTTCACCACCGCCGCCGGCGCGTCGGCCACCTTGAGCATCGTCCAGCCGTTCTGGCCGTCCAGGGGCGCGTTCTCGGCATACCCCTCGAAATCCTCCTGCCAGAGCACGTTCCCGGCCTGGGCAAAGGCCGGACCGGCCAACAGGCCGGCCAGCATTACCGCCAGGCCGAGCCGCATCCAGAAGCGTCGTCTGTCGTTCATCATCTCTCCTCCCTGCGTTACCGCCGGCGGGTGGCCGGCTTGAAAAACCGGATCCTCATTTAACATTGCGCTTCATCACAAAGACCCTTGCCTGTTCCGGACCGTAGGCCACCCAGGTAAGGTAGGGCGTGTTGATGTACCCGGCGGCCGTCTCGTCGTCGTAGGGCAGGTAAATCTGCTTGGTATAACTCTCCACCCGGTCCGGGTAGACATCGAAGATCTGCCAACTGCTGGGCGAACCACGGGGCATGGCCGGTCCGGGCAGCACCAGGTAGTTCATGCCCTCCTCCTGGGCGTACCAGGGACCCCGGTGGTAGTGGCCCGAGAGCATCAGCAAGGCATTGTATTTCTTGTAAAGCTCCTTCAGCTTCGCCTTGCTTTCAGGACCGATCTGCATGTAGGGGGAGGCCCCGCGCGGATTCTTGTCCCAGGCCGAAACGTGCGTGCAGACCACGATCTCCTGCTTCTTCGTCTTCGCCGCCTGGAACTCCTTCTCCACCCAGGCCAGCTGTTCGACCGTCAGCTCCTCCTGGCCGCCGACCGCATCCAGCATTACGAAGCGGAAATCTTTGTGCTCGAAGGAGTAGTTTAACTCCGATTTGAAGTACTGCTTGAACTTCTCCGGCGCGTCGTGATTGCCCCGCACCGGGTACCAGGGCTTGCCGAAACTCTTCGCGGCCGCCGCGATGTTCTCGTACTCGGTATCCACCTGCCCGTTGTTAACCAGGTCGCCCAAAATGATCGTGAACTCCGCCCCCGACTCGTTCACCTGACGAATCGCCCGCTTGAACTGGTTAAGGTGCGTCCCGTAATTGCCGGGATTATCGAGGCCGGGCTGGGGGTCGCCCATGGCCGCGAAGCGGAAGAGGTGGCCCGGCCCGGCCTGGGCGAGAACCGGCCCGGCCCGGAAAAGGAACGCCGCCAGCAGAAGACAACCAAAGGCGATCGGCCATTTCCGCATCATTTCAACCCCCTTGATTTTATCCGGGACAGGAACGGGACGGACCGAGACGGAAACCTTTTCAGCCGCAGGCTCCCCATCTCTTCCAATCAGGTTTGGTAGTTTATTGTACAATATCGTTTAAAGGTTAACCAGCCGCCCCTCCCGGCCGGACCGGTAGATGGCCTCCAGGACCAGCAGGTTGCGCCAGCCGTCCTCCCCGCTCACCTCCGGCGGCCGGTCCTCGAGGATCGCCCGGCCCAGTTCCTCCACCTCGGAAATATAGATGTGCTTCGGCTCCAGGGTGAACTCTTTTCTTTCGCCGTTGAGAAAGCCGTTAAGCACGCCGGTGGCGTTCCGGCCGATGGAGCCGGTCAGCCAGAGGCTGCCCTGGTTGCCGAAGATGTCGATGTTGCGGGAAGGCGCCTTCTCGCTGAAGGAGGCATCCAGGGTGGCGTAGCCGCCGCCGGCGAAACGGAGCAGGGCCAGGGCGGTATCCTCGACCGGGTAGGCATAGGCCCGGTTGTCCACGAAGGCCAGCGCCGAGGCGATTTCGCCGTTGAAGAAGCGGAGCAGGTCAACCGCGTGGCTGCCCATGTCAAAGAGCGAACCGCCGCCGGCCAGCGTCGGGTCCTGGCGCCAGTTGAAACTCGTATCCGGCAGGTTGTAGGAGGCCTGGATGCGGATGTGGATGAGTTTCCCGAGGGCGCCGGCGCGGAGCAGTTCGGCCGCCTTCCGGTTGTAGACGTTGAAACGCATCATGAAACCGGCCATCAGTTTCACGCCGGCGGCCCGGGCCGCCTCCACCATTCTGGCCGCCTCGGCGCT
>JAKJFK010000152.1 GCA_022704925.1 candidate division TA06 bacterium
TCGGCCGGTCCGCTCCGGGCGCACCCGCCCCGGGAGGTGAAGCTGGCCTTCGAAGCGGGCCGCCGGCAGCTGACCGTGGAGGTCAGCCACCAGGTGCCGAACGAGAAGCGGCACTACATCAACCGGATCGAGGTGACGCTGGACGGGCGCGAAACAGTCACCCAGCTTTGCCGGCGCCAGACCGACCAGCGGACCCAGACGGTGGTTTACCTGCTTCCGGACGCCGAGCCCGGCTCCAAAATCAAGGTCAGCGTCACCTGTAACCTCGGAGGTACCCGGAGCGCCGAACTGGCGGTCGGGCGGTAAGATGGCGCCGGGCATGAAGGTGGTCGGCCTCCTGGGCAGCCCGCGGATCGGCGGCAACACCGACCTGCTGCTGGAGCGCTTTCTTGACGGCTGCCGGGAATCGGGGGCCCGGGTGGAGAAGGTGATTCTCAACCAGTTGCGTTTTTCGCCCTGCCAGGAGTGCGCCCGGGTCCGGGACGATGGCTCCTGCCAGGTCGATGACCAGCTGCAGCCGGTCTTCCGGCTGGTCGGCGCGGCCGGCCTGGTGGTGGTGGCGACGCCCATCTTCTTTGGAAGCCTGAGCGCCCAGACCAAGATGATGGTGGACCGTTTCCAGTGCTGGTGGCGGGCCAAGTACCTGCTCAAGCGCGATCCCTGTCCGGGTAGCCGCTCCGGTGTCTTCCTGGCCGTCGAGGCCTCGGACCGGGAGGATTTTTTCGACAGCGCCCGGGCGGTGACGCGCAACTTCTTCGCGACCATCGGCGCCCGTTGGCAGGGCGAGGTGCTCTGTCCGGGGCTGGAATCGGCCGGAGAGATCCTCTCCCGGCCGGAATGCCTGGAGGCGGCCTTTCAACTGGGCCGGCGCCTGGCCTCCGAACCGGCCGCTTGAATTACTTCCGCCATTTTTGGCGGCGGGGCCTCCGGTATGGTAAAATCTAAATAGAGAGCAAATACTATTTAAAAATTCGGCTGCTTATTTTCAAGCCGGGGAGGCGGATTATGGAGAAGAAGCTGGCAGCGGCGCTTAACGAGCAGATCAATCACGAATTGTTTTCGGCCTATCTTTACCTTTCCATGGCGGCCTGGAGCGAGACGCGCAACCTGCCTGGGTTTGCCCACTGGCTGAGTCTGCAGGCCAAGGAAGAGGTCGGCCACGCCATGAAGATCTTCGGCTTCCTGGTTGACCGGGGCGAACGGGTTGTCCTGGATGCGATCAAGAAGCCTGAGACCGATTTCGAATCGCCGCGGGACGTCTTCGCCCGCACCCTCGAGCACGAGAAGAAGGTGACGGCGCTCATCAACCGGCTCTACGATCTTTCGGGCAAGGTAAACGACCAGGCGGCCGCCATCTTCCTCCAGTGGTTCGTGACCGAGCAGGTCGAGGAGGAGAAGAACGCTTCGTCCATCCTCGAGACGCTCAAGATGCTCAAGCCGGATTCCTCGGCCATCTTCATGCTCGACCACCAGCTGGCCAAGCGCGAATAAGGATCGCCAGGAATTTCAAACGAAGGGGAGGGGGGCTGCGGAAAACATCCCCGCTCCCCTTCTTTTTAACCATTCAGAGACCAGACCATGGCCGAAATTCCAGCGCGCCTTCCCTTTGAGGAACGGCTCCGGCTCTGGCATGGCGAGATCTGGCATACCGCCCGGGGGCGCATCATCCGGGATATCGTCTATGCCATCGATACCGGGCTGGTTACCACCGTTTCCTTCCTGGCCGGAATCTCGATTTCCCTGGTGGAGAAGGAAAGGGTGATCGCCGCTTCGCTTATCCAGGTGGCTTCGGGCACCCTGGCCATTTTCTTCGGTTCCTACATCTCCACCAAGGCCCAGAAGCATTTTTTTGAAAACCAGATCGAACGGGAGCGGCGCGAGATCGAGGAGAAGCCGGAGAAGGAGCGGCAGGAGATCCGCCAGGTGATGAGCGAGTTCGGCTTCACCGGCGAGGAACAGGAAATGGCCGTCCGGCGCATCACCGCGGACAAGGAGTGCTGGCTGCGCTTCATGGTCCAGGAGGAGATTGGCATCAGCCCCGGCATGATCGACAACCCGGTCGAGATCGGCTTCGTTTCAGCCTTCTCCTTCCTGGTCGGCGCCTTGCCGGCCCTGCTTCCCTTCTTCCTGCTTGCCTCGGTCAAGACGGCCCTGGCCGTCTCCGCCCTCACGGTCTTCCTCTTCCTCTTCAGCCTGGGCGTCTTCAAGGCCCGGATTACCAAGATACGCTGGCTTTACAGCGGCCTGGAAACTCTCTTCTTCGGTTTGCTCTCTTCAGGCAGCGGATTCCTGATGGGGCGGATGATCAACCTTTACTTTCTGAGGAACTGATGGCCAAAAAAACGCAGAGGTTCATGGTTTGGCTGCTTCCGACGGTGGTCATCGGCGGTCTCTTCTGGCCGCCGCTGGGCTTCCTGGTCTTCGGCATGATGCTTTTCATGCTGGTACTGGCGGTCTTCCGGGGGCGTTACTGGTGCGGCAACCTCTGCCCGCGCGGCGCCTTTCTGGACCTGGTCCTCAGCCGTTTCGTCTCCGGGCGCGCCTACCCCCGGTTGCTGACCGGCGGAAGATTGCGCTGGCCGGTGGTTATCCTCTTCTTTCTCTTCTTCGCCTACCGGCTGGCCACCGTTCCCAGGACTCTTTACGGGTTTGGTTTCCTCTTCGTCCAGATGTGCCTGCTTACCACCGTCCTGGCCATCATCATGGGATTGGCCACCCGGGCGCGGGCCTGGTGCGTGATCTGCCCGATGGGAACCATCCAGGCGAAGCTGGGCTCCCTGAAACGTCCCCGCCCCGGAAGCGGCGGTTGACCAGGCTGGCGGCCGCCGCTCCCGGGGCGTTATTTCAGATCGGTTCGAACTGGTCCTTGCCCACCCCGCACTCCGGGCAGACCCAGTCGTCGGGAAGGTCGTCAAACGAGGTACCCGGCTTGATCCCGTTGTCGGGATCGCCGGCGGCGGGGTCGTAGATATATCCGCAGACCTGGCAACGGTATTTTCCCATCCTGTCTCCTTCCGGTTTCAATTTGTCCCGGCGGTCAGCCTTTCAAGCGGACGGCGATTTCGGCCAGCCGTTTTCCCAGGGCCCGGGCGATGGCGGTTTCCTCCGGAGAGGGCGGACTACCTGCCTCCCCGGCCAGCCGGCTGGCCCCGTAAGGGGTCCCGCCGCCCCGGGTGGTCGAAAGTTCCGGGACGGTGTAGGGAACGCCCACGATCACCATGCCGTGATGGAGCAGGGTGAAGGCCATCGAGACCAGGGTGGTCTCCTGTCCGCCATGCATGGTGTTGGTCGAAGTGAGCAGCCCGGCCGGTTTGCCCGCCAGCGCTCCCTTCTGCCAGAGACCGCCGGTCTGGTCCAGGAAGTTGCGCATCTGGCTGCACATGTTCCCGAAACGGGTCGGCGCTCCCAGCAGAAGCCCGTCGCACCCGGCCAGCTCGTCGAGACCGGCCAGGGGGACATCGGCCTGTCGGGCCCGGGCCTTCGACATCGCCTCGTTCTCCCGGATGACCGCCTCCGGGATCAGTTCCGGCACCCGGCGGAGCCGGACTTCGGTCCCCGGCACCTCCGCCGCCGCGGCCGCCGCCTCCTTCATCAGGGCGAAGACATTTCCGTAAAGGCTGTAGTAAAGGGCCAGGATTATGGTCCTATCCTTCATTTCTCCTCTTTCTTGACCGGGGTCATCGGCTGGTCACAGCAGACCAGTTCGCCGCCGCCCACTTCCAAAACCTGGACGACGTTGCCGCAGACCTCGCAGCGGTACACCTCGCCGCGGTTCTGAACGTTTGCCATTGGTTCCTCCCTCAGGAGATTATTTCAATCGGGCGTTCTGATTCCCAGAGTCCGTGCAGGTTGCAGAGGGCCCGGGCCCGGAGCGCCCCGTGGCCGTGGGAGAGCTTGACCGTGAAGACGGCCGTCGGGTAGCTGCCGCCGCCGGTGAACTCGGCCCGGCCCAGGAAGGTTTCGCCGCTGTAAAGCTCGAGCCAGGCGATGAAATGGGCCGGCTCATTCGGGTGGGCCAGCAGTTTCCCGACCTCGACCCGGACCTGGAATGGCTGGTCCTTCCCGGCCTGGGCGGGCGCCTCGATCACCGGTAGGTGCTTTTTCTCGAGGTCGCTCGGATTGGCCGGGTCCTTCGGCCGGTTGATCCCGCACAGGATATCGTCCGCGCACTTCAGCGTACCGTCAGCCATGAAGGCCTCCCTGGTTGGCGTGCACAAGCCCGGTTTCGCCCGGCATCTCGCCGGTACATATAGTTTTACCGAAAGGGCGCCCTTTGTCAAGGCGGCCGCTCCCGGGTCGATTTTTCAATAATGGCGCGCCCTCCGCTTTTGTAAGGTGCCTCCCGGGTATGCTAAACTTAAAGTCATGAAAATACTATTTGCCGCGGCGGAAGGAGTCCCTTTTTTCAAGACCGGCGGGCTGGCCGATG
>JAKJFK010000009.1 GCA_022704925.1 candidate division TA06 bacterium
GGCCCGGTTCGAGCCGGCGGCCCGGCCGCTCCTGGAGACCCGCCTTGATTTTGCCGGCCGCCGGCTCGAGCTCCGGGTCCTGGCCGGGCCCAAGGCCGCCGTCGAGACCTGGTTTTTCGACGCCCCGGAACTCTTCGACCGCGACCATATCTACGGGCCGCCCGGGGCCGATTACCCGGACAGCCTGCTGCGTTTCGGTTTCTTCTCCTTCGCGGTGCTCAAGGTCTTGCCGGAACTGGGTTTCCGGGCCGATGTTGCCCATGTTCACGACTGGCATACCGCCGCCCTGCCGGTTTATCTCAGGGAGCTCCTGGCCGCCGATCCCTTCTACCGGGAGATGAAATCAGTCCTGACCATTCACAACCTCGGTTACCAGGGTGTTTTTTCCCATTCCAACTGGCCGATGCTTGGCCTGCCGGACCACCTCTTCAACCTCAACGGTTTCGAGTTTTACAACCAGGTTAACCTGCTCAAGGCCGGCCTGCTCTGGGCCGACCGCCTGACCACGGTGAGTCCCTCCTACAGCCGGGAGATCCAGACGCCGGAGTACGGTGAAAAACTCGACGGCCTCCTCCGGCAGCGAAGCAGCAGCCTGGTCGGAATCCTGAATGGCATCGACTACCGGTACTGGGATCCCGCTTCGGACCGGATGCTGACCCAGGTTTACGACCCGGCCCAGCCGGACGGCAAGGCGGTCAACAAAGCCGATCTCGAGCGCCGGTTCGGCCTGGATCCGGGCCGCCCGCTGCTGGGCGTGGTCAGCCGCCTGGTCCCCCAGAAGGGCTTCGAGCTGGTGATGGAGGCCCTCGGAGATATTCTCCGGCTTGGCTTCAACCTGGTCATCCTGGGCAGTGGCCTGGACAAGTACGAGGAGTTCTTCGGCCGGGCGGTTCAGAAATTCCCGGGCCGCCTGGGCTTTCAGACCGGCTACCAGGAAGAACTGGCCCACCGGATTTATGCCGGCAGCGATTTCTTCCTGATGCCTTCCCTCTACGAACCCTGCGGCCTTGGCCAGATGATCGCCATGCGTTACGGTACCATCCCGGTGGTCCGGCGGACCGGGGGTCTGGCCGACTCGGTGGCCGAGTTCAAGTCCGGCCGGGGTACCGGGTTCCTCTTCGACCAGCCGGCGGCCCCGGAATTGCTGGCCGCGCTCGGCCGGGCGCACCGGGCCTTCGGCGACGCCCGGGCCTGGCGTAAACTCCGGGCCAATGCCGTGGCCGCCGATTTTTCCTGGCAGCGTTCGGCCGCCGAGTACGCCGGCCTCTACCGCTCCATCTCCTGACCCGGGCTTTTTGAGCGATGGCTGAGCCTTTCAAGGTCGTCTTTCTTTGGCACTTTCACCAGCCCAGCTACCTGGATTTCGATTCCGGGCGGTACCGGATGCCCTGGGTGCGCCTGCACGCGGTCAAGGATTATTACGCCTTTGCCCGTCTCCTGGGGCGCCACCCGTCGGTGCGCGCCACTTTCAATGTTACCCCGGTGCTCCTGGAACAGGTCCTGGATATCGCCGGGCGCCGGCCGGACGACGATTTCAGCGAACTCACCCGCCGGCCGGCCGACCAGCTGGACGAGGCGGCGCGCCTTTATCTGGCGCGCAATTTCTTCGCCCTGAACTGGGAGACGATGCTGTTCCCGTTCCCGCGCTACCGGCAGCTGCTGGAGAAGCGCGGCCGCGTCTCCGATACCGAGGTGCTGGAGCGCCGGGCCGGTGATTTTTCCATCGCCGAACTCCGCGACCTGCAGGTACTCTTCAACCTGGCCTGGGTCGATCCCGGACTGCGCCGGGAGGATGAGCTGCCCCGAGAGCTGGAGCGCAAGGGGCGGGATTTCACTGAGGCGGAGAAGCTCGGGCTGCTCGATTACCATTACCAGCTGGCCGGGCGCGTCATCCCCGAGTGGCGCCGGCTGCAGGATTCGGGCCAGGTCGAGTTTTCGGTCTCTCCCTACTACCACCCGATCCTGCCCCTGCTGCTGAAGGGGCCGCATCCGCTCCCGGAAGACGCCTCGCTCCAGCTGAAGGAGGCCCGGCTTCTCTTCCGCGCGGTCTTTGGACGGGACCCGGCCGGCTGCTGGCCTTCCGAGGGCGCGGTCAGCCCGGCCGCCCTCGACCGGCTCGCTGCCGCCGGTTTTCGCTGGGCGGCCTCCGACGAGGAGGTGTTGGGCCGGAGTCTGGGCCCGGCCTTCCGGCGCGAACTTATTTACTGCAGCCACGAATACCGGGGTCCGTCCGGGTCCATCCGGATGCTATTCCGCGACCGGGATCTTTCCGACCGCATCGGTTTCGTCTACCGCTTCCAGGCGGCCGACCGGGCGGCGGCCGATTTCAGCGCCGGCCTGGAACGCGCCCGGTCAGCCGCCGGGCCCGGCGCCGCCGTGCCCGTAATCCTCGACGGCGAAAATGCCTGGGAGTATTACCCGGAGAATGGCCGGCCCTTTCTCGAAGCGCTCTATCGTTCGCTGGAGTCGAACCCGGCTTTCCCGACGGCCACCGTGAGTGATTACCTGGACGCTTCGACGCCGGTACTGCTCGAGCGGATCCACTCCGGTTCCTGGATTAACGGGGATTTCCACATCTGGTCCGGCCACCCGGCGGCCGACCGGGCCTGGCAGGCGTTGGCCGACGCCCGGTCGGGCGTCGACCTGGCCGCGGCCGGGCCGGAACTGCGGCGTTCCCTGCTGGCGGCCGAGGGGAGTGACTGGTTCTGGTGGTATTCGCCCGAGCACTTTTCCGGCCGCGACGAGGAGTTTGACGCCGCCTTCCGCGGCCTGCTCCGGAATGCTTACCGCCTTGGCGGCCGGCCGGTCCCGGCCGACCTGGAACAGCCGATCAAGTGCGGCCAGGAAGAGGTGCATTTTCCCCGCAACCCGGTGACCGCGGTCCTGGACGGGCGGGAGACCAGTTACTACGAGTGGCTGGGCGCCGGCCATTTTCTGCGACACCTGGCCGGCGGGGCCATGCACGGTCCGCCGGAGGCCGTCACCGAGTTCCTCTTCGGCTGGGACCGGGAGCATCTTTACCTGAGGATCGAGCCCGGTCCGCTGCTTCGGGAGGCCGAGCGCAGCTTTTTTAAACTTGATTTCGGTCCGGCCGGCTGCTGGCAATTTGAGGCCCGGCAGGGTAAAATAAATCCTGATTCCTGCCCATTTCCGGTGGCCCAGTCCGAACTGATCGAGATCGCCTTTCCCTGGAAGGAGCTGGACCGGCCGGCCGGTGCCGGGATTTCATTCTGCCTGGAGATTACCGCCGGCAGCCAGGTACTTGACCGTTACCCGCGCCAGGGCGGGCTCGAGCTCCGGGTGCCGGGTGAGGATTACGAAACGGTGTTTTGAATTTAAACCGGGCTCTTTTTTCCCCCTTTCCATTCCGTGTTAAAATCAGGAGGCCGCGTATGAAGGGTACCAGGGTTGGCCTGGTTTTGATCAACGACGAGCGGGAGCATGTTTACCGTTCCAACGAGGCCGAATCGCTGAAGGTCGTGAGGGCCTGGGCTGATTTTATCGGCCGGGAGGCCGTCAACCTGGACGGCAGCCGGGTGGAGACGGTTTGCGCCTCGGAGACGGTCAAAAGCGTGCGGACCGCCCAGAAACTGGGGGCCGAACTGGCGGCGGCCGGCTGCCAGCAGGTGATCTTCATCTACAACGTTTGGTGCTTCCCCTTTCTGGTCTGGCCCTTTCTGAACAGCTTCGGCCGAGACAAGCCGATCCTGAGCCTTTCCAACAACAGCGGCGAGTTCCCCGGCAATGTCGGGCTCCTGGCCACCGACGGCGCCCTGCGCCAGGCCGGTTTCCGGACCCACCGTCTGGTGGGTGACCAGGCCGATCCGGCCACCCGGGCCGCAGTCCTGGCCTGGGTCCGCGCCAGCCAGGCGGTAACCACCATCCGCAACGAGGTTTTCGGGGCCTACGGCGGACCCTCGATGGGCATGGATACCGGCTACTTCCACCTGGTTCCGAATCTCAAGACGCTGGGGACCTCGGTCCAGTTCATCGACCAGCTCTGGCTGGTGGAGAAGATGAAGGAAGTGTCGGAAGCCGAGGTGGAGGCCGGTTTCGCCTGGTTCGGCAGGATGCTGGGCAACCGGATCCTTTACGATGGCAAAATGCTCACCCCGGAGACTCTCAAGACCCAGCTCCGGCTTTACCTGGCCATGGAGGCGGTCAACCGTGACAAGGGATTCGATTTTTGCGGCCTGAAGGGGCAGCGCGAACTGACCGAGTACGTCTGCCTGGGCGACATTCCCGAAATGCTCATGAACGACCCTTACGACTGGCGCGGTCCCAAGGAACCGATGGTCTGCGCCACCGAGGCCGACGCTTACGCGGCCCTGACCATGCAGCTGCTCAAGTACCTGAGCGGCGGGCGGCCGACCCTCTTCATGGATGTCCGGCTTTACCATCCCGACCTCGACCTCTGGGACTTCTGCAACTCCGGCAACCACAGCACCTATTATGCCGCCCTTTCCACCGACCCGGCCGTGAATTACCGGAAGGTTACCTTCTTCCCGGCCCTCGAGTATTATTTCAAGGCCGGCGGCGCCTCGATGTTTTACGATGCGGCGCCGGGACGGTTGACCTTCGCCCGGCTCGGCCTCTGGGACGACCGGCCCTTCCTGGTTATCGTGCCCGGTGAGAGCGTGGAGCTGCCGGCGGCTAACCGGAAGCGGCTGGACGATCAGACCAACCCCACCTGGCCCCACGTCCACGCCCGCCTGGAATGCGGCTTCGAGGAGTTCAAGACGGTCTTCCCGGCCAACCACATCCTGGCCGTGGCCGGCGATCACGTGAGTGCACTGGTTTACGCCGCCGAGATTCTCGGCATACCCCCGGTCCTGCTCGGTCCGGCCGCGGCCGGCCGGGTGCGGCCCATCTGGGAAAGGGTCTGATGGCCGTCGTCAAGCCGTTCCGCGGGACCTTTTACTCTCCCGGCCTGGATCCGTCCCGGGTGCTGGCGCCGCCTTACGACGTCATTTCTCCGGAGCAGCGGCGGGATCTGCTGGCCCGCGATTCACATAACGTCGTACGGCTGATACTGCCCGGGACAAACGAGGCGGCGGCGCGCGATTTCCGGGCCTGGCGCGCCGGCGGGATCTTCGTGACCGATCCGGCCCCCGGTTTTTACTGGTGCCGTCAGGAGTACACCCTCGACGGACGGTCGGCCGTCAAGACCGGCCTGATTGGCATCCTCAAGACCGAGCCCCTCGGCCGGGGCTCGGTGCGCCCGCACGAGGAGACCATACCCCAGGTCAAGGAGGAGCAGTTCCGGCTCTTGGGTCTGGTCCGGGCCAACTTCTGCCCGATCATAACCGTTTACCGCGATTCAAGGCGTTTCGTCGAGAAACTCGCCGCCGGTATCCAGCCGGCCCCGGCCGACTTCAGCTACCGCGATGACACCGGGACGTTCTTCCAGCTCTGGCGACTGCCGGCCGATCCGCGGCTGGAGGCTTTCTTCCGCGGCCGCCGTCTCTACATCGCCGACGGCCACCATCGTTACCAGTGCAACCTTCGTTACGGCCGGGCCCAAAGGCGGCCGGCGGCGGCCTATATCCTGACCTGTTTTCTCAACGCGGCCGAGGTAGAATCGCAGGTCAACTCCTTTCACCGTTACCTGGCCGCCGCCGGTCCGGATCTTCTCCGGCGCCTCGCCGGCCGCTTTCACCTTCAGCCGGCGGCCGGGGCGCCGGAGTTGCTGGCCGGCCTTAAGCCCGGCTGGCTCGGCTTCGGTTTCGCCGGCCGTTTTTACCGCTTCCGGATTCCCGCCCGGCCCGGTCCCGAGGTGGTCTACCTGCACAAAAAAATACTGGCCGGCCTGCTGGACCGGAGTGATGAATCGGTTGCTTACGAGCCCGACGGGCTGGCGCTGGCCGCCGGCCTGGACAAGCCGGCCGGGGCGGCCTTCTTCCTGCCGCCGGTATCCATCGGGCGCCTCCACCGCATCTGGGAGGCGGGACGGATCCTGCCGCGCAAGAGCACTTACTTCTATCCCAAGGTCCCCAGCGGCCTGATCGTGTACCGCAACGACCTGGAGCACTTCAACCGAGGTTAGTTTTGAAAGGACGATAACAGATGATGACCCAGGAAACCGTTCAACGCCTCTTCGAGGAGACCGGGGCGCTTCTCTCCGGCCATTTTCTTCTCTCCTCCGGACTGCACAGCGATCGTTACCTCCAGGCGGCGCTGGTGTTGCAGGCTCCCGGACATGCCCTGGCCTTTGGCCGGGAGCTGGCCGGCCGTTTCCGTTCCGAGCCGGTTACCGCGGTGGTCGGTCCGGCCCTGGGCGGCATCGTGATCGCTTTCGCCACGGCGGCCGGTCTGCCCGGAACGCGGGCGCTCTTTACCGAGCGGGAGAACGGACGCTTTACCCTGCGCCGGGGCTTTTCGCTAGGCCCCGAAGACCGGGTGCTGGTGATCGAAGATATCATTACCACCGGTGGTTCCACCCGCGAGGTGATCGAACTGGTCGCCGCCAGCGGCGCCCGGGTGGTCGGGGTGGGTGCCATCGCCGAGCGGGGGGCGGTGCCGGTTGATTTCGGCGTCCGCAAGGAGACGCTTCTGCGCCTGGTGATCGAGAGCCATCCTCCCGAAACCTGTCCGCTCTGCCGGCAGGGGCTGCCGCTGGTCAAACCGGGCAGCCGGACCCGTTGAGTCGGTTCATGCGGCGGATCGACACCGAAACCAGGGCCCTGCTGGCCATTTCGCTGGCCTTCTTCTTCGGTTTCGCCGGCAGCGGTTCCATCCAGTCCTACCTGAGCCCCTACCTGAAGGGAGTGCTGGGCGTCAGCCCGCTGCGCAGCGCCCTGGTGCTGACCCTTGTCTACATCACCATGGCCGCGGGTCGGGTCTTCAGCCCGGTGGCCATCGGCCGGATCGGCGTCGGACGCCTCCTCTTCCTGGGCGCCGTGAGTTTCGCTCTCTTTCCACTTGTTTTCGGGTTCTGGACCGCCTACCCGCTCTTCCTGGTGGCCGCCGTCCTCTGGGGGGCCGGGTCAAGCTTCTTCTGGACCGGCGGGATGGCCGAACTGCTCAACCACA
Source organism: candidate division TA06 bacterium (assembly GCA_022704925.1). Taxonomy (GTDB): domain Bacteria; phylum Ratteibacteria; class UBA8468; order MWAK01; family MWAK01; genus MWAK01. Next base: position 7,033 of record JAKJFK010000009.1, read on the forward strand.
GCCGCCCCGACCGCTACGCGGCCAACCAGGGGATCATGCGCCTGACCCAGCAGGTCGGGCAGGTGGGCGGTTTCTTCCTGCTCGGACAGCTGCTTGCCCTTCAGTCGGCCGCCGGGGTCCGGGCCGGTTTCCAGGTCCTCTTTCGGACCGCGGCGCTGATCAGCCTGATGATGCCATTCACTCTCCTGCTGCTACCCAGGGCGGCCTCGGATTACCACCCGATTTCGCCTTTCGATATACTCAGGGCCGCCGTCTCCCGCCGCCGCTGGGTGGTCTCCCTGGCCCTCTTCGCCTCGGGCGTCTCCTACGGCATCCTGCTCAACCTGCTGAACCTCTTCGTTTCGGAGCGGTTCGGGGTCGCCTGGATGAACAAGACCCTGGTCTTCTTCTTCATCGCCGCCGGCCTCTTTTCATACCTGGGCGGCGCCTTCTCAGACCGTTTCGGCCGCCGGGAGGGATTCCTGCTGGCCTTCGCCTCCGGCGCCTTCGGCACCGCCCTGCTGGCCCTGGTGCCGACCCGGCCGGCCGCCGGACTGACCGCCCTCCTGCTGGGCGTGGTCTTCGGCGTGGTTCCGACCGTGGCCACCGGACTGGTCGGCGACCGGACCCGGCCCGGCGAGCGGGTGGCCGGCCTGGCCGGGGTCTTTCTCTGGCGCGATTTGGGCGCCATGGTCTCCATCTTTTCCGGGGGCCTCCTGCTCCAGGGCGCGGTCTCCTACCGGGCCATCATGTGGGTTTTTTCAGCCATCTTCGTCCTGCTTTGCCTGCTCTTCGGCCGGGCCGATTTGACAGCCGGCGGGCGAATTAGTAAATTAGAAGAACCGGCCCGGGTTTAATGGCCGTGGAAAAGTCCTTTTTTCGCTGCGGAAACACCTGAAAGACAAGGAGGCGTAATGGGCATGTGGATAACGCTGGGCGTGGTGATTTTGATCATTCTTTCCAATACCATCCGGGTGGTCCAGGAATACGAGCGCGGCGTCATCTTCCGCCTCGGCCGCCTGGTCGGAGCCAAGGGTCCGGGTCTCTTCCTGCTGGTCCCCATCGTTGACCGCATGGTCAAGATCAGCCTGCGCACGGTGACCTTCGATGTCACCCCGCAGGAAGTGATCACCAAGGACAACGTTCCGGTCAAGGTGAACGCGGTGGTCTACTTCCGGGTGCTCGAGCCGTCCAAGGCGGTGGTCGAGGTCGAGAATTACCAGCTGGCGACCATGCAGATCGCCCAGACCACCCTGCGCGGCGTGCTCGGCCAGTCGGAACTGGACGAACTTCTTTCCGACCGCGAGATAATCAACCGCCGGCTCCAGCAGATCATCGACGAGCAGACCGATCCCTGGGGCATCAAGGTGAGCATCGTGGAATTGAAGGAGGTTGAGCTGCCGGAGACGATGAAACGGGCCATGGCCCGCCAGGCCGAAAGCGAACGGGAACGCCGGGCCAAGATCATTACCGCCGAAGGCGAGTTCCAGGCCAGCGAAAAGATCCTGGCCGCCTCCCGGGTGCTGGAGGGGTCGCCGCTGGCCATCCAGCTGCGCTACCTGCAGACGGCCGCCGAAATCTCGACCGAGAAGAACTCCACGCTGGTCTTTCCGCTGCCGCTGGATATCATTTCATCCCTGATTAAGAAACCCGGCGAAACGGAAAAGAAGGGCTGAATTTTAAATGTCCCTGTTTCGCAGGGTCGCGGTTTTCGGCGTCGGCCTGATCGGCGGTTCGGTTGGTTCGGGATTGAAAGAGCGCGGCCTGGTTGACGAGGTGGTCGGGGTCGGCCGTCGTTCCGAGTCCCTGGAAGCGGCCCGGGCCCGCGGGCTGATCGATTCCGTCAGCCTGGATCCGGCTGCGGCGTTTCGCGGGGCCGATCTGGTCCTGCTGGCCGCGCCGGTGGCGCCGGTGGTGGAACTGCTGGAGTCGGGCCTGGCCGCCGTCCCGGGCCGACTCCTGGTCACCGACGCTTGCAGCACCAAGGCGGCGGTGCTGGCCGCGGCCGGGAAGCTCGATCCGCGCCACTCCTTTGTCGGCGGCCATCCCATTGCCGGTTCCGAGCAGCGGGGTTCGGCGGCCGCCGATCCCGATCTTTTCCGCGATCGGGTCACCGTGCTCACGCCCACCCGGTCCACTTCCGCCGATTCGCTGGCCCGGGTCCGGGAATTGTGGGCCGCGCTCGGCAGCCGGGTGGTGGAGATGGACCCGCGGGTGCATGACCGGATCCTGGCCCTGACCAGCCACCTGCCGCACCTTCTTTCGGTCTTCGCCTGCCTGGCCGCCGCGCCGGCTCTCGAGGCCGCCGGCCGGGATTTCTTCGGCAGCGGTTTCCGGGACATCTCCCGGCTGGCCGCCGGATCGGACGAGGTCTGGCGGGATATCTTTCTGACCAACCGGGACAACCTGGTCCAGGACCTGGAAACGCTGGTCCGGCTGGTCTCCGAATGGCGTTCGGTTCTCGAGCGCGGCGATGCGGCCGCCATCAGCGCCGGCCTCAAGGAGGCCGCGCTGATCCGAAGCCGCCTTTTAAGGAAGGAGCGCGGGGGGGCTTCTGAATCTTAACCTGGAATATTATCCGGGTCCGGCCGGGCCGCCGCGCGGCGCGGTGATCGTTCTGCCCGGCGGCGCCTACCATCACCACGCCGACCACGAGGCCGGGGCGGTCGCCCGCTGGCTCAACTCCTTCGGACTTCAGGCCTTCGTCCTGCGCTACCGGTTGGAACCGCATCCGGCCCCGCTTCAAGACCTTCAGCGGGCGGTGCGCCTGGTCAGGCACCAGGCCGGCTGCTGGCGTGTCAACCCGGACCGGGTCGGCGTGCTGGGCTTCTCGGCCGGCGGTCACCTGGCCGCCACCCTGGCCACCCATTTTGATGGCGGCGACCCGTCCGCCGCCGACCCGGTGGAACGCTTCGGCTGCCGGCCGGACGCGGTCATCCTCGGTTACGCGGGCATCTGTTTCGGCCGCTTCCGCCACCACGGTTCCTTTCAGCGCCTGCTGGGCGACAACCCGACCGAAGCGCAGGTGCGCGACGTTTCCTGCGATGAGCTGGTCGGTCCCGATACGCCCCCGGCCTTCCTCTGGCACACCGCCGCCGACGCCTCGGTCCCGGTCAATAACAGCTTCTGTTTTGCCGAGGCCCTGCACCGGCACGGGGTCCCCTTTGAACTGCACGTCTTTCCCTTCGGCCGCCACGGCCTGGGCCTGGCCCGGGAACTCCCGGAAGTCGCGCGCTGGACGGACCTCTGCCGGGATTGGCTCCTGCGCCTGGGTTTTTGAGCTGGGGCGGGGCGTTTCTAACGCTTCAAAAGCGAAAGGCCGAAGAAGAGGGTGGCCAGCAGTACGATGGCGGCGCCGGCCGGCAGGTCCAGCCGATAGGCCAGCAGCAGGCCGCCGACGCTGGCCAACGCGCCGGCCAGTACCGAGATCAACGCCATGCCCCGGTAGTTGGCCGCCAGCCGCCGCCCGATCGCGCCCGGAATCACCAGCAGGGCCGAAACCAGGACTATCCCCACCACCTTGATGGCCAGCACCGTCACCAGGGCCATGGTCGCCAGCAGGAGATAATTCATGGCGGCCGTCGGCACGCCCATCACCGCGGCGGTCTCCTCGTCGAAGGCGCCGAAGAGAAACTCCTTGAAGAAGAGGGCCAGGACCAGGGCCGCGGCCGCGCCGGCGATCGCGATCATCCGGAGATCGGCGGCGGTGATCGCCAGGATGTTTCCGAAAAGGTAGCCGAAGAGGTCCAGGTTGTATCGCCGGCTCAGGCCGATCAGCAGCACGCCCAGGGCCATGTTGGCCGCGAAGAAAATGCCGATGGCCGTATCTTCCGGGACCGCGCCGCGCTGCTTGATCCAGCCGATGAGCAGGGCGACCAGCACCGAGTAAACAACCGCCGTCCAGCCGGGATCCAACCCGAGCAGAAAACCGAGCGCCACCCCGGCGAAGGCCGAGTGGGAGAGGCCGACGCCGATGAAGGAGAGGCGTTTCAGGATCACGAAGACCGAGAGGAGCCCGCAGAGCAGGCTCACCAGCAATCCGGCCGCCAGCGCTCTTTGCATGAAGAGCAGCGAGAGCATTTCACCCATCGTGCTTCTCCACCACCCGGTGCGGCATTTCGCCGTGAAAGAGAAAGTCCACCTGGCATCCGTAGGCCTTTTGCAGCGCCTCGCTGCGCAGCACCTCGGCCGGCTTGCCGTGCAGGTGGAGGCGCTGGTTGAGGCAGGCCACCTGGTCGCTGTAGGCCGGGACCAGGCTGATGTCGTGTGAAACCAGGATGACGGAGAGGGCCAGGTCCCGCTGCAGCTTCTTGAGCAGGCGGTAAAACTCCTCCTGCGAGGCGGCGTCCACGCCGGTGGTCGGCTCGTCCAGTATCAGCAGTTCCGGCTCGGTGGCAAGGCTGCGGGCGATCAGGACCCTTTGCTGCTGTCCGCCCGAAAGCCAGCGGAAGGGCCGGCCGGCCAGGCCGGCCAGACCGGTCAGCGCCAGGCATTCGCGGGCCTTCTCCCGGTCGACCCGGCCGGCCCGCCGGCCGGGTCCCAGGCGGCCGTAGCGCCCCATCATGGCCACGTCGAAGGCCGAGACCGGGAAATCGCTTTCCAGCAGGGAGCGCTGGGCGACATAACCGATGGCGCCGGGCCGCTTCTCCTGCCGGAGCCGGGGCGGCCAGCCCAGGATCCGGATTTCTCCGGCCGCCGCCGGAATCTGTCCCAGGATGGCCTTCAGGAAGGTCGTTTTGCCGCCCCCGTTGGGACCGATGATCGCCAGGAAGGCGCCCCGGTCCATCTCCAGGTTGATCCCGTCCAGGGCCAGCAGGCCGTTTCGGACGACCCGGAGATCGACAACCTGCAGTATTTTTTCCGCGCCCATGGCAAAGGCCTTATTCCAGTCCGGTCTTCATTACCTTCAGATTATACCGCATCAATTCAAGATAGGTGTCCCGCTCCGGATCCTCCGGGTTGCCCAGCGGATCCAGGAAGAGGACCCGGGCCCCGGTGTTCTCCGCCACCGCCTCGGCGATCCGGGGCGAGAACTGCGGTTCGGCGAAGACGGCCCTGATCGCGTATTTTTTGACCGACCGGACGATCGCCTCGAGCTGGGCCGGGGTCGGTTCCCGGCCGGCCGCGGCCTCGATCACCCCGGCCTCCGCAAGTCCGTAGCGGCGGCCGAAATAAGTCCAGGCCGGGTGAAAGGAAACGTAGGCCCGGGTGCGAAAACGGCCGACGGCCGCGGCGATCTCGGCGTCCAGCCTTTTCAGTTCCGCCTGGTAGGCCGCCTCCCGCTGCCGGTAATAGGCCACTCCGTCCGGGTCGATCTCGACCAGGGCCTCGGTCAGGCGCGCCGCCATCCGTCCGGCCAGGACCGGATCCAGCCAGAGATGGGGATTGCCGATCCCGCCCATTCCCGGCGCGCCGTCCGTTTCGCCGGGCTCGTGGTGGTGCGTCTCCCGGATAAGGGGAAGGCCCTCGGCCAGGACCACTCTTTTTAAGTCGGGCTGGCCGGCGGCCCGCACCAGCTTGTCGGCCCAGAATTCCAGGCCGGCGCCGACCTCGACGAAGAGGCGGGCTTCGGCCAGCCCGGCCGCCTGGCGCGGAGTCGAAGGTGTGGGGGGTGGCTCCCGGCGGGAGCAGCAGGGTCACGCTTACCCGATTCCCGCCCACCTGTCGGGCGAAGTCGGCCAGGGGCGGTATGGTGGCGACCACCCGCACCCGGCCGGTCCGCTCCGACCTTTCCGCCCGGCCGGCTTCACGGCCGGCCGGCTTCCAGGCGAGCAGCGCCGGCAGTAGTCCGGCCGCCAGCAGCAGCCAGGCCAGGGTTCTTAATTTCCGCATCCGGATCCTGTTTCGCCGCGGCCGGTCAGAAGAGGATTGTCATTCCGGCCAGGAAGGCCGAGTCATCCGCCGCGTCGTTCAGCCCGGTTTTCAGTCCCAGGTCCAGGCTCAAGCGTTCGGAGACCTGGTAGACGAATCCGGCTATGAAGAAGGCCGGATCCTGGCTGTCGCCGGGGTCTGGATTTCTTTCGGTTCCGATGTTGCCCACCAGCTTGAACTTTTCCGTTACCGCCCATTCCCCGGCCAGAGAGAGATGCCAGATGTCCTTGCGGTCTCCGAGACGGTTGTCGTTGTAAAGGTAACCGGCATTCAGGTGCAGCGCGCCTGAGTTGAGCTCGCGGGTGGCGATGAAGACGAGTCCGCCGGTGGGCCGGCCGTTGCCCAGACCGCGTTCCTCTTTTCCGGTGGGCAGGGTAAGGGTTGGCTTGAGAGCCAGGGCCAGGCCGTCGGATTGATGGAAGAGCCATTTCAGTTCCAGGACGAGGTCGCCCAGGCCTTCCTCGCTGTAAACGGTGGCGCCGCCGGTCTTCAATTTCTGGTCAAGATAGGGAAGGCCCAGGATGAGGTCGAGATTTTCGCCGAGCCCGTAACCCAGGGTGGCCGACAGTTCCGAGGCAACCGCCTTCTCGGCTCCCTCCCGGTCGCGTCCAAACTCACCGTTGACTTCCAGCTGCCAGCCGCCCCGGCCAAGGGTGCCGGCGTCGTCGGTGACCAGGGGATGATAGGCCCTGGCCGGCGCGGCCGAAAACGCGATCAACATCCCGGCCAAAAATCCGCCGATCGTTGCGGTCTTGATGTTTTTCAGGCTCATTTTCCCTCCCTGGATGAACGGGTGTTTGGTTTTGATTTTCCGGTTCGCGTCCGGCACTTGCGGCAGAGGCCGACCAGTTCCAGCCGGTGCTCGGTCACCTGGAAACCGGTCTCCTTCTTCACGCTGGCCGCCAGCCCTTCCAGCCGGCACCCGGAGACCTCGCTGACCCGCCGGCATTTTTCGCAGACGATATGGTGATGGTGCTGGTCCGGCCGCCGGGCCCGGCAGAGCCCATAGTAGAAACGCTCCTCCGGTCCGGCCACCCGGGCGGCGACGCCCGCCTTGCGGAACTCCTCCAGGTTGCGGTAGACGGTCGGCAGTCCAAGGCGGCCGAACCCCGGTTTCAGACGCCGCCAGATCCGTTCGGGCGTGGCGCAGGTTCCCTGTCCCAGCAGCCGGATAATGGCCCGTCGCCGCGGGGTGAGCTTGTAGCCGTGCTCCTTCAGCAGGGCCTCGTACTTCTGGCCGTCCCCGGCCTCCGGGCCCGAATAAATAGAAACGGTTTTCATTTATAATGATTTTAGTCCGCCCGGCCCCCGGGTGTCAAACCGGCTGGCCGGCCGGTGGTGTATAATGTCTTAGTGGTTTTCTCCGCAAAGGAAAGGAGCGCCTGATGAAATATCTCTTTGGACCGGTTCCCTCGCGCCGGCTCGGCTACTCCCTCGGGATCGACATCGTACCGGCCAAGACCTGCACCCTTAACTGCGTCTACTGCCAGCTGGGGCCGACCCCGGAGGTCACCCTCAAGCGGGCGCCCTATCTCAAGACCGAAACGCTGCTGGCCGAGCTCTCCGAGTTTCTAAAGCAGCCGCACCGCGTCGATTACCTGACCTTCTCCGGTTCGGGCGAGCCGACCCTCAACTCCGAGCTGGGCCGGATGATCCGGAGCGCGCAGAAATTGACTTCCAAACCGGTGGCGGTTATCACCAACGGCACCCTGCTTTACCTGGAGGAGGTCCGGCGCGACCTGGCCGCCGCCGACCTGGTTCTTCCTTCACTGGACGCGGTGACGCCGGAGGCCTTCGTCCGGGTCAACCGGCCCCATCAGGGCCTGACGGTGGATCTGGTCATCCAGGGGTTGCGTGATTTCGGCCGGGAGTACCGGGGTGAGATCTGGCTGGAGGTGATGCTGGTCAAGGGCCTGAACGACTCGCCCGAGGAGCTGGAGAAACTGCGGGAGACGCTGCGGACCCTTCGGGTCGACCGGGTCCAGCTCAACACCGTGGTCCGGCCGCCGGCCGAGGCCGAGGTCCGGCCGCTTTCCAGGGAGGAGCTGGAATCGGTCGCCCGGTTCCTGGATTGCGGGGCCGAGATCATCGTCGAATTCGCCCGGGAGGAGTCGGCCGGCTTCCAGGCCGACCGGCAGCGGGTGCTGGAGACCCTGCGCCGCCGCCCCTTGAGCCGGCGTGACCTGGTTCAGCTTACCGGCCTCCACGAGCACGAGGTCGTCAAGATACTGGAGGGCCTGCTGGCGGCCCGCCTGATCACCGGCGAGCGGACCGGCGACCGGGAGTATTACCGGGCCGAGCCGGAGTCGTGATGGGTATCCGGGAGAACGTGCGGGAGGTGCTGGGCGGGCTGCCGGCCGGCGTCGAGCTGGAGGCGGCGGTGAAATCCCGAAGCCCGGAGGAAATCCGGGAGGCGGTGGCCGCCGGTATCCGGATCGTCGGCGCCAATTACGTGCAGGAGGCGGCCGCCGTCTTTCCCGGCCTGGGTCCGGAGGTGCGGCGCCATTTCATCGGCCGCCTTCAGAAGAACAAGGTGAAGAAGGCGGTCGAGCTCTTTGACCTGGTTGAAACGGTTGACTCCTTCGAGCTGGGGGCCGAGCTCGCCCGGCGTGCCGAGGCGGCCGGCAAGGTGATGCCGGTGCTGGTCGAGGTCAACAGCGGCCGGGAAGCGCAGAAGGCCGGGGTCCGGCCCGAGGCGGCCCTGGAACTGGCGGCCGCCCTGGCCGGTTTGAAGGGGCTGCGGGTGGAGGGGCTGATGACCATGGGACCGGCGGCCGCCGGCCCGGAGGAGCTGCTGGCCTGCTTCCGGGCCACCCGGTCTCTCTACGAGGCCGGCCGGGAGCGGTTCGGACTTTCCTTTCGATGCCTCTCGATGGGTATGAGCGATTCCTACCGGCTGGCCGTCGAGGCCGGGGCCAACCTGGTGCGCCTGGGTACCCGTCTCTTCGGTCCGCGGCCGTCTCCCCACCTTTTAAAATAAAGACGGCGCGGCCATAAGAGATACTTCGATCCGCCTTTTGAAATAAGTTCGGCGAGACCTTCGGTCCGCCTTTTGAAGTGGGGCCGGCGAGACCTTCGGTCCGCCGTTCGGGATAAGGCCGGCGAGACCTTCGGTCCGCCTCTGAAACTCAGTCTTCCGTCAGCGGTTTGACGAAGATACAGGCCGCCAGGCCCTCGTCGAGCGCGAACTGCGAATTCCCTACCTGGACAATGTAGGCCGGGAACTTCTGGAGCAGGGTGATCTTCAATCCCGGCAGGATTCCCAGGGCCATCAGCTTTTCCAGCCGTGACCGGTCATGCACCCGGAGCGAGGATACCTCGGCCGGCCGGTTTCTTTCCAGCTCGGTCAGGACTGCTTCGCCGGCCCCGGCCGGTTTCGTTGTTTGAATCCGGCTGGCCGCCGGCCCGCCCCAGCACCAGCCTTTTCCGAACCTCCGCCGTCGCGCCCCGGTCCCTGTTTCCGAACCGGTTTCGGCTATTTCCATGCCGCAGCCGGGGCAGCGGCGGCGGCCGCACCAGCGGGAAACCGGGCACCGCTGGCAGGGGCTCGGCGCCGATTTGGGATCGAACTCCAGGCCGCAGAATGAGCATTTCATAGGTTGATCCCCAGCAGGTTCAGGCCGAGATTGAGGAAGAACCCGACCGTGAAGGAGAAGAAGAGGGTGAAGATCGAGATCGAGACTCCGACCTTCCAGCCCCGCTCCTTGATGTTCATCAGGAACTGGGCGACGCAGGGCAGGAAAAGGGTCAGGGTAACTGCGGCCACCAGCAGCTGGTTGCCGCTGAGCAGGCCGGCCTTCTTGAGATCGTAAAGGCCGCCGGCGCCGTAGTCGCGACGGAAGAAACCGAAGAGGAAGGCGACCGCCGTTTCCGCCGGCAGCCCCAGCCAGCGGACCGGGAAGGTCAGGATCCGCACCAGCAGATCGAAGAGGTGGGAGAGGCGTCCGGCCCAGATGAGCAGGCTGGCGAAGATGAACATCGGCATTATTTCCAGGAAGTACCACTTGATCCGGGCACCGGTCTTGACCAGGATGTTGGAAAACAGCGGCCGCCGCAGCAGCGGGATTTCCAGGTAAAAATCGGGCGGATCGCCCGGTACCAGACGGGAGGCCAGGAAGCCGGCCAGCAGGAAGACGGCCAGGATGATCATCGCCCAGACCGCGATGCCGGCCGGTTTTTCGGCCAGCAGCGAGAAGATCACCCCCAGTTGGGCGGCGCAGGGTACGGCCAGGGCCAGCAGCAGGGTGGCGATGAATCGCTCCCGGCGGGTCGGCAGGGTCCGGGTCACCAGGGTGGCCATAGTGTCGCAGCCCAGCCCCAGCACCAGCGGGATCACCGCCCGGCCGGTCAGGCCGATCTTCTTGAAGAACCGGTCCAGCAGCAGGGCCAGCCGGGGAAGATAGCCGGTATCCTCCAGCACGGCGAAGGCCAGGAAGAAGGTGGTCACGATGGGCAGGATCAGGGCCACCGCGTAGCGCACCCCCAGGGTGATGATGCCGTATTCGCCGGTGAAGAGTTCCCTCAGGGCCGGCCAGGGCAGCCAGCGGTTCGATGCCCCGGTCAGCCAGGGCGTGAGGCGCTGGTTGAAGAGATGCTCCTCGAGCAGGTCCACCAGCACGCCGGCCCCGAAACGGCCCACGAAGAGATAGAGCCCGAAATAAAGGATCAGGAAGAGGATCGGCAGGCCGGTGACCGGGTTGATCATCAGCCGGCTGAGCTGGAGCTGAAAATCGGCCACCGCCGAGCGTTTCTGGCAGCAGATGGTCTCAGCCGCCAGCCGGCTGGCCCGGGCCTGGTAGTAGCGGGCGATCAGGTAGGCCGGCGGTTCGTCGAGCCGCTCCTTCAATTCGGTCACCAGCCCGGCGATTTCGGTCCAGGCCTCCGGTTCCTTTTCCCGCACCAGCTGAAGCATCTCCTGGTCGTCCTGGATCAGGAGTAGGGCCACGAAATCTGGCCGGAATCCGTAATCGGCCTTCAGCCGGGCCGCGATCCGCTTCCGGTAATCGGCCGCCAGCCGCTGGTACCTGGCCTCAGGTTTTTCGTTGCTCATGGGCGGTCAAAATGATCTCCTTCAGCTTGTCAATGCCGCGGCCGGTGGTCGAGACGGTGGCCGCCGCCGGCAACCCCAGTTCCCTTTCCAGGCGTTCCAGGTCGATGCGCAGGCCCAGCTTCTCGGCGTCATCCATGATGTTCAGGACCAGCACCAGGGAGAGGCCGGCCTCCCGCAGCTGGAGGGTCAGGGGCAGCATCCGTTCCAGGTTCTTGGCGTCGATTACGTGCAGGACCAGCTCCGGCCGCTCCAGCCTCAGAATGTCGCGCGCCACCCGCTCCTCCTCGGTGAGCGGCAGCAGGGAGTAGAGGCCCGGGGTATCGATCACCTCGAACTCCACCTCTCCGATCCGGGCCTGCCCCCGGCTGACCTCCACGGTGGTACCGGGATAATTGGAGACGATCAGGTAGGAGTTAGTGAGTCGGTTGAAGAGCGAGGACTTGCCGACATTGGGGCTGCCCACCAGGGCCAGCCGCGGCCGGCCCGGACCGGCTTCGAACGGCCTTTTCCCGTTCTTTCTGACGTTGTTAATTTCGGTCATCCGGCCCGCCTTTCTTCCGGCATTCCGGGCAGATCCCGTATAATTCCAGCCGGTGACGCTCCATCTGGAAACCGTGTTTTCGGCCGAGTTTCTCCTGGAGCTGTTCCAGAGTCGGATCAAAGACCTCGACCAGCCGGCCGCAGCGGGTGCAGACCAGGTGGTCGTGATGGTCGTGCCGGTAAAGGTGTTCGTAGCGGACCGGTTCGTTCTCCAGTTTTATCGGGCGGCAGAGTCCGCAGTCGCAGAAGATCTTCAAGCTCCGGTAAACGGTGGCGTAACCCACCGAGGGTAATCGCCGCCTGGCCAGCTGGTAGAGCTGATCGGCCGTCAGGTGGCGCTCGGCCCGCAGAAAAACGTCCAGGATCTCTTCCCGCACCCGGCTGCGGTTCAGCCGCCGGTCCGCCAGGAACTTTTGCAGTACCTCGGTTTCCGTGTTTCCAGTCTTCATTTTTCCGGCCGTCATATTTATTTCAATGAAAATGAAAATCAATATCATTTTACCCGGTCGGCGGTCCCGGTGTCAACCCGGTTCGGTTCCGGTTGGCCTTGACAAACCGGCCGGGGGGGGGGGGTATTATAAGATCGAAATAGGCGCGGGTGTGCCGTCTGTTTTTTTGATTGTCCCAAAAATCCACCGGGAGGTAAGTGATGCCCCACGGATTTGGGTACCGTATCCGTTTTCTTCGCATTTTCCTCCTTCTGACCCTATCCGTTATTGCAGCAATTATAATCTTTCCCGCATTCTCTTACTCCCAGCCGTCCCTGCTGGCCGAGCACGCCTACATCCGCAAATCCCATCAGTTCGACCGGGGCGCGGTTCATGTCTTCCTGAAAAATCCCGGCGTCACGGCAGTTGAGGTGGAGGAGGTCTGCCTCAACGGCGCCCGGCTGGAGGACCTGCCCAACGCAACCGCCGTCTGGACTCAAGTTTTACCGAGCCCGATTCCGCCGGGCGAAGTTTCCGACCTGACGATCATGCTGCCCCGGGCCGCCGCCAACTATAAACTCCCCCTGGAGGTAAAGGTGAAGCTGCAAACCGGGGAGATCCTGACGATACCCGTTGACCAGGTCAACGGCCCTTTTAAAATCACCGGCAGCTACTTTTCCGATAACCTCGACCAGGTCTACATCTACCTGCAGAACACCGGCCAGACCAG
>JAKJFK010000153.1 GCA_022704925.1 candidate division TA06 bacterium
CACCTGACCCGCACCTTCTTCGACGAACGGGAGGAGCACCGGGCCCTGGCCGATGCCCGCCACTCCTGGCGCCTCTTCCAATTCCTGGAAACCGAGGCGCGGGGACTCGAACCGGAATTCCTCAGGAAAATGGCGGCGCTCCTGGCCCCGGCCGAACCGCGGCTGGCCGAATTCTTCCTCGAAGCCGCCGACGCGGCGCCCCCGGAACCGGTCCGGGAGAGCGGCCCGGCTTACGGAAAGGCCCGCTCCGGCGGCCGACCGGCCCCCGAGACCGACCCGGACCGGATCGCGGCCCTGCTGAACGAGGCCGGCCCCTTCGCCCGGGTCGCGGGTTACGAGTTCCGCTCCCAGCAGGCGGAGATGGCCCGGCTGGTGGCGCGGGCCTTCCGGGATAAGGAGTTCCTGGCGGTCGAGGCGCCCACCGGAACCGGCAAGTCGCTGGCCTACCTGCTGGCCGCCGTCCATTTCGCCGTCTCCCGACAGGCGCCGGTGGTCATCTCCACCAACACCCGCAACCTGCAGGGGCAGATCTGGGAGAAGGAGATCCCGCAGGTCCGGAAAGCCCTGCCGGGCCTGGCCTGGAAGGCCAGCCGCCTGCTGGGGCAGGATAATTATTTCTGCTGGCAGAGCTTCCACCGTATCTACGCCGGCGCCGGAAACCTGAACGCCGCCGACCAGGCCGCCCTGGCCTACCTGGTCTCCTTCAGCCACCTGAGCCGGGAGGGGCTCCTTTCGGAATCGGCCCGGTTCCTCCAGAACCGGTTCCCGGTACTGCGCTACTGGATGGAGGATCTCAAGGCCGGCGGCGACCATTGCGCCGGTCCGCGCTGTTCGATGGCCGGCCGCTGTTTTTACCAGCGGGCCCGGCTGGCCGCCCAGCAATCGGACATCATCATCACCAACCACGCCCTGACCCTTTCGCCGCCGGCCAACTTTCCGGTCTACCGGCACCTGATCCTGGACGAGGCGCACAACATCGAGGATGCCGCCGCCGAGGCGCACAGCCGCGGAGTGGAGAGCGAGACGGTGGCCGGCCTGCTGAGCCGGCTGGCCGCCGGCCAGCGGAAGAAAAAAGAGGGCGCGGCCCTCCGGCTGGCCGCCCAGGAGACCCGGGCCGCCTGGCTGAGTTTCTCCGGGCTGGTCAACCGGATGCTGCCGGCCGGGCCGCCCCGGGCGCTGGCGGCGCTCCGCAACGATCCGCGCTGGCCCGAGGCGGAGCAGCGCCGCTCCGAACTGCTGACCCGCTGGCAGGCAATGGAAGCGGAACTGGAGGGAGCGGGCAAACGCCAGGGCGTCATCGCCGACCCGGACTTCCAGGCGGAGGAAAACGAAGAACGCGGCCTGGCGCTGCGGGCCCGGCGCCACCGCGAGGACCTCCAGTTCATCTTCAACCCGGCCGATAATTACGTCTCCTACGGCGGCCGGGCCGAGTCCGAACGGGAGGGCTGGTTCCTGAAATCAACGCCGGTGGAACTGGACGCGCTGCTCAACCGGGAACTCTTCGATGCGATGGAGAGCGTGGTCTTCACCTCGGCCACGCTCACGGTGGGACGTAAATTCGATTTCTTCCTGCGCCGGTGGGGAGTCGAATCCCGGCCGGGCCTGAAGGCCGCCCAGCTGGCCTCGCCCTTCGATTTCCGGCGCCAGGCTCTGCTGGCGGTACCGAGCAACTTCACCCGTTTCGACTACCACGGCAGCGAAGATCTCTACGTGGTTGCCCTGGCCGAGGGAATCGAGACCGTGGCCCGGACCGTGGGCGGCAAGCAGCTGGTTCTCTTTGCGGCCCGGCGGCGGATGGAGGCGGCCTACTACCAGGTCAAGGAGAACCTGGCCGGCGCCGGTTTCGCGGTTCTCTGCCAGAACCTCGACGGTTCCCGAAGCCACCTGGCCGGACGCCTGCGCGAGGGAATCGGCAACTACCTGCTCTTCGGAACCCGCAGTTTCCAGGAGGGAGTGGACATTCCGGGCCTGCGCGCGGTCCTGATTGAAAAGATGCCCTTCCCGGGCAAGCAGGACCCGCTGCTCAACGCCCGCCAGCAGGCGATCCTGAAACGGGGCGGCCGCCCTTTCCAGGACTACATCCTGCCGCTGGCGATCATCTCGCTGCGCCAGGCCTTCGGCCGGCTGATCCGCAACCGGCAGGACCGGGGCGTGGTGGTCATCTTCGACCCGCGTCCTCTGGAGGAGTACCCGGAGGCGCTGGCTTCCCTGCCGGACTGCCCCCGGATCATCGCTGACACGCCGCGCTTCTACGAAAAGCTGAAAGAGGCCGTGAACCGGCTCTACGAACGGAAACCGGAGGGCGTGAAGAAGGCCGGCGCCGCCGGGTAGCCGGAGACCGGACGGCCGATCGAGAGGAGGAATCAATGGAGGAGTGCCTGCGGATCTTTCACTTCATCGACTACCTGCCCAAGCTGGCGGGCGCCGTCCTGATTCTCATCTTCGGCTGGCTGCTGGCCACGCTGGCCTGCCGGATCACCCGCCGCCTGCTGGAGCACACGCCCCGCACTGATCCGCTGGTGATGCGCTACCTGGCCGGCATCGTGCGGGCCGCCTTCCTGGGGGTGGCGCTGATCGCCGCCCTGAGCAAGGTCGGGATCGACGTCGGCCCCTTCCTGGTCGGTCTGGGCGCCGGCGGCCTGGTGATCGGGTTCGCGCTCCGCGACATCCTGGCCGATTTCGCCAACGGGACCATGCTGCTCATCTACCGCCCTTTTCACATCGATGATTACGTGAAGGTGGGCGGGGAGACCGGCTTCGTCTCCGAGATCACCATCGTCAAGACCCGGCTGCGCACCCCGGCCGGCGACGAGATATTCGTACCCAACAAGAACGTCTGGAGCCAGGTGATCACCCGGTACCGGGAGGCGCCCCGGCCCGGCGCATGAACTCCCGGCCGGCCGGCGAAGCGAGAAACTCCCTGGCCAGTTCCAGCGCCTGCCGCCGGTGGCTGAGCCGGTTCTTCTCCCCGGCTGCCAGTTCGGCGAAGGTCCGGCCCAGCTCCGGAACCAGGAAGACCGGATCGTAGCCGAAACCGTTCGAACCGCGCGGCGCCCCGGTTATCAAGCCCTCCCGCACGCCCCGGAAGACAGTCGTTCGCCCGTCGGGCGCCGCCAGGGCGACCACCGAGACGAAGCGGGCCCGGCGGTCGGCCGGGGCCACTTCCTTCAGCCGCTCCAGGAGCAGAGCGATGTTGTCGGCATCCCGCTTGCCCGGCCCGGCGAAACGGGCTGAGCGGATCCCGGGCGCGCCGTCGAGCGCGGCCACCTCCAGCCCCGAATCCTCGGCCAGTACCGGCCGCCCCAGGCCCCGGGCGTAGCCGGCCGCCTTCTTGCGCGCGTTGGCCTCAAAGGTCAGTCCATCCTCGGCCGGTTCGGCCACTTCCGGAAAATCGGCCAGGCTCAGCACCCGTAAGGGCAGGCCGGCCAAGATGGCCAGTATTTCGCCCAGTTTTTTGGCGTTGCCGGTGGCGATGACCAGTTCCATTTTTTTGCGGCCGGTCTTCAGGCTCAAATTCAAGCCCGACCGGACCCTCTCCTGCCTTTAAAGACCGGTCAATCGGCGGCGACCGGTTCCATCCGGACCTGCTCCTTGAGCCGGCGGGCCCGCTTCGACTTGACCGGTTCCGGTACCTGGTCCGGCCACTCGGCGGCCGGGGTCCCGGGCCGCGGCGAGAAACGGAAGATGTGGACCCGGTTGAAAGAGATATCCCGCAGCAGGTCCAGGGTGGCCTCGAAATCGGCCTCGCTCTCGCCCGGGAAGCCGGTCATGACGTCGGTGGAAAGGAAGAGCCCGGGAATCAGGCGCCGGGCCAGGTCCACCAGCCGCTGGTATTCGCCCCGCCGGTACCGGCGTCCCATCGCCGCCAGGATGCGGTCCGAACCGGACTGGAACGGCAGGTGCAGGTGGCGGCGAAATAACCGGCCGGCGGCCAGCGTTTCAAGCAGTTCCACCGTAAGGCGGTCCGGCTCGATGGAGCTGAGCCGGAGGCCGAAACCTTCGGGCCGGCCGGCCGGTTCCGCGAGCAGCCGGAGCAGTTCGACCAGGCGGCTTCCGCGGTCCAGCCCGTAAGCACCCAGGTTGACGGCGCAGAGGACCGCCTCCCGGTAGCCGGCCCCGGCCAGGCGGTCAACTTCGGCCCGCACCTGCTCCGGCGCCCGGCTGACCAGCGGCCCCCGGATCCGGGAGACGAGGCAGTAGGCGCAGCGGTTTCCGCAGCCGTCGGCCACCTTGAGAAAGGCGCGGCGGCGGCCGGCGAAGAAGGTGATACCGCGGTCGGCCCCCCACTCCGCCAGCGCCTCGGGCCGAACCAGCCGGTAGGGGGCGGCGGGGTCGGAGGCCGACCCGGCCTTCCAGCGGGCGTAACAGCCGGTCACCGCGACCCGGCGGCCGGCGGCCGCCTGGCGGCGGGCGAAA
>JAKJFK010000154.1 GCA_022704925.1 candidate division TA06 bacterium
AGGCCGCCGATGTGGTAACCGCTGATGCCGCCGGCGCCCACCACGCCGGCCTTCATTGTTTTTGCCATTGCCCGCCTCCCGAATTCGGTTATGTTTTCAGATCTGGTACTCCGGGGGCCGGAGCTCCTCGAGCCAGCCCAGCAGGGTCAGGGCGTCCAGCCGGAAGTTCTCCGGTGCGTCGTCCATCACGAACTCCAGGATCGCGTAATGGCGGCCGGGCACCGCGTAGGCGACCGAAAGGTACCGGCGCCATAGCCCGGTCCCCTCGGCCAGCGGACGCCGGGACTTCCCGTCCGGGTTCCAGTAGAAGACATGCAGGTTGCTCAGCCAGGGCAGGATTGCCTTCAAACTCTGGAGGCTTTCGCCCAGGCCCAGCCCGTTGGGCGGCTGCCAGTAAGTGCGCAGGTTGGACTGATCGGCCTCCAGCAACAGCCGGCGCGCCGATAAACTTTCATCGGTAAGCGTGTTGGCGTGGTACTCGAAGGCGACCGTCCGGCCGGCGGCGGCGGCCAGCCGGCAGACGCGGACCACGTCCGCGGTCACCGCGGCCCGGTAGGCCGGGTCGGCCTCGGCCGAGGCGCGGCGGCCGGCCCAGATCCGGATGGCCGGTGCCTCCAGTTCCAGGGCCGTCTCCAGGACCGCCTCGAAGGGGCCGGTCTCCGGGTGGCCGGCCCGGTAATAGGAGCCGTAGGAGGAGACCTCCAGCCCGGCGGAACGGGTGAGCGCCCGGACCCGACGGGCCATCTCCGGCCGCCCCGGCGGCACGTGGATGTCGCCGCCCCATTCGATACCCTTCAATCCCGACCCGGCGGCCAGGGCCACCACCTCTTCCGGGGCCAGTTTTCGAAAGGTGACCGAGGTCAAGGCCGGCAGAATCATCTGATTCCTCTCTTTTCTCAACGGCGCCGGCTACCGGCCGGCCGTCGCTAACGGTAGAATCGTTTAAGGTCTTCGGCCAGTTCGGCCAGGCCGGGCTGCCCGGCCGCGGTGGGCCGGCCCAGGGCCGCGTAAACCAGGACCGAACCGAAGTAACCGGCCAGCAACCGGGGCAGCGGACTGCGGCCGCCCACCGGCACCGCGGCCACCAGGTGCGGCCCGGAGGCACGCCGGCAGAAATCGAGCAGTTGAAAGACCTCGCCGGTCTTTTCGGCCCGGACCGCCGCCTTGAAGACCGCCGCGCCCAATTGTTCGGCCCGGTTCAGCTTCTCCTCCAGGCGGAAGAAGGGCGGCAGCCGGCGGAAGTTGTGGTAGGAACCGATCACCGGCTTGCCGGCCTCCCGAGCCAGCCGGGCCACCCGGCCGGCGATCCCGGCCCCGATCTCGACGTCCACCGCGTCGCAGCGGGGCAGCAGCCGGGCGAAAAGGGAGAGCCGGTCCGGTTCGGAGAGGGGCGGCTCGAGGACCGTTTCCCGTTCCCGGTCGGACCGGATGGTCAGCAGCAGCGGCCGGCCGGTCACCGACCGGAACTTTTCCAGGAGCCCCTCGGCGGCCACGCCGTCGCGGACCTCCGGAAAGTGGTCGAGCCGGATCTCCAGGATGTCGGCCCGGGACCAGTCGGACGCCTCCCAGCCGGGACCGGCCGCCACGCCGACCAGGCGGGGCCGGCCGGGCTTCAGAACCCGGCCGCCGATAGCCACCCTTCGCGGAGCGCTCATGATCTCGAATTCAGGCCGTCTTGTCCCGGCCGGCGGCGAAGGCCAGGCTCTCCTTCAGGATCGCCCGGACCTCCGGCTCGGTCAGGCCGGCACCGCGGCCGACGCCCAGGTAACGCGCCTCGGTGAAAAGGTCATCCTCCTGGTGGCCGTCGGTGTCGATGACCAGGCGGCCGCCGTGGCGGCGCCAGAGTTGAACCAGGTGGCCGTTGGCCAGGCAATGGCCCTTGCGGGCGGATATCTCCAGGCGCACCCCTTTTTCGGCCGCCCGCCGGTAGTCGGCCGCGTCGATCAACCCGGGGTGGGCCAGGATGTCCGGCCCGGCCTCGATGGCCGCCCGGTTGGTGCCGGGCACCACCGGTTCGGCCAGGGTCTCGCCGTGGACCAGCACCAGGCGCGCGCCCAGCCGCCGGGCGGCATCCACCAGCCCGGCGATCGAACCGGCCGGCGCGTGGGTCACCTCGGCGCCCGGGATGACCCGGAAACCGGCCGACCGGCGGTTGATCTCGGCGGCCGCCTTCAGCACCTCCGGGATCACCCTTTCCAGGTTGGAGGCATCGACATGGTCGGTGATGGCCAGCCAGCGGTAACCACGGCACTCAGCCCGCCGGGCCAGCTCCATCGGCAGGTAGAGCCCGTCGGAAAGCAGCGAATGGGTATGCAGATCAACCAGTTTCATGCTTGCTCCCCCGGCCGGCGTTGCCCCGGCCTTCCCGGTGCGCACGCTCATGCCTTCTCCGGAACCACCTTGAGGCCGCGCACCTCGACGTCCACCTTGGCCACGCGCATCCCGGTCATCGCCTCGACCGCCTCCTTGACCGCCTTCTGGACCTCCCAGGCCAGCTGGGGCACATCCTTGCCGTAGAGCACCTCGACGGCCAGTTCAAAAAAAAGGCATTCCTCGCGCACCGTCACCTTGACCGAGTGCTGGGGCGCCGACCGGCCGAAGAGCTCGGCCAACCCGCCCACGAAACCGGGAATGATGCGCGAAACGCCGGAGACCTTTCCGGCGGCTGCGGCGGCGATCGCCGCCAGCACCTCGTGTTCAATCTTTACGTTGCCCAGGTTCTCTTTGGCCATAAAGTCATCCTCGCGTCTCCGCCGCCCGTTCGATATCGGCGCGGCAGGCCGGCCCCGATCCGGGACGGCGGAAAATTATTGACCGGCCGCCGATTCGTCGCTCTGCTCCTTTTCCAGCATCGTCTCGATCAGCCCGACATAGTACTTGCCGCTCAGGAAACCGGCGTGGTCCAGAAGCTTTCGGTAAAGGGGCACGGTGGTCTTGACCCCGTCGATCTCGAGTTCCATGAGGGCGCGCCGCAACCGCTCCAGCGCCTCGCGCCGGTCGCGTCCGCTCACGATCAGCTTGCCGATCAGCGAATCGTAGTAGGGCGGCACCCGGTAACCCTGGTAGAGGTGGCTGTCGAAACGGACGCCGGGTCCGCCGGGCACCAACAGCCGGTTGACCGTGCCGGGCGACGGCCGGAAATTCACGGCCGGATCCTCGGCGTTGATCCGGCACTCGATGGCCGCGCCCCGGATGTGCACCTGACGCTGGCTGAAAGCAAGCCGCTCGCCGTTGGCCAGGTGAAGCTGCTCCTTGATGATGTCCACCCCGGTAACCGTTTCGGTGACCGGGTGCTCCACCTGGATGCGGGTGTTCATCTCCATGAAGTAGATGTTCTGGCGGCTGTCGACCAGGAACTCGATGGTGCCGGCGCTCCGGTAGCCGATGTGGTGAACCAGGCGTCGGGCGTAAGCGCAGAGGCGGCTCCGCATCCGGGCGGTCACCACCGGCGAGGGGGCCTCCTCGACCAGTTTCTGGTGGCGGCGCTGAAGCGAACAGTCCCGTTCGCCGAGGGCCACCACCTGGCCGTAATTGTCGGCCAGGATCTGGACCTCGATGTGGCGGGGCCGCTCCACGAATTTTTCAAGGTAAACCTCGGGATTGTCGAAGGCGGCCAGCGCCTCGTTCTGGCAGGCCTCCAGCATCGGCAGCAGGTCCTTCTGGTCGCGCACGATCCGCATGCCGCGGCCGCCGCCGCCGCCGGCCGCCTTGAGGATGACCGGGAACCCGATGCGCCGGGCCAGCGCCCGGGCCTCCTCCCGGGTCTTGATCGGCTTGACCGCCCCGGGCAGAATCGGCAGCCCGGCCTTGACCGCGTTCTGACGCGCCTCGGCCTTGTCGCCCATCAGCCGGATGTTCTCGGCGGTCGGGCCGATGAAGGTGATGCCGCTCTCCTCGCAGATCTCGGCAAAGGAGGCGTTTTCGGCCAGGAACCCGTAACCGGGGTGGATGGCATCGCAGCCGGTCACCTCCAGGGCCGAGAGCAGGGCGGGGATGTTCAGGTAGCTGTCCAGACTGGAGGGTGGTCCGATGCAGACCTTCTCTCCGGCCAGCCGGACCGGCAGGCTCTCCCGGTCGGCCGTCGAGAAGACCAGCACCGAGGGGATGTTCAGCTCGGTGCAGGCGCGCCAGATGCGCAGGGCGATCTCGCCCCGGTTGGCGATGAGTATCTTCTTGATCACTTTTTGACAATCAGGAACATCGGTTGCCCGAATTCCACCGGCTGGCCGTTTTCGACCTGGATTTCAAGAATCTTGCCGTTGACCTCGCTCTTGACCTGGTTCATGACCTTCATCGCCTCGACGATGCAGAGGGTGTCGCCGACCTTGACCTCCTGACCGACCTCCGCGAAGACCGGCGCGCCGGGCGAGGGCGCCCGGTAGAAGGTGCCGACCAGGGGCGA
>JAKJFK010000155.1 GCA_022704925.1 candidate division TA06 bacterium
GCCCGAGCCCATCCGGCCGCCGCCGCTGCCGATGGTGGCCACCATGTTTTTCATTTCGGGGGTCTCCCGCAGGATGATCGACTCGATCGCCTGGAACTTTTCGTCCATGACCGACAGCTTGGTGCCCACCGCCATTTCGCCGTTGACGCGGACCTCGCCCTCGTCGCTCTGCGGCATCAGTTCCATGCCGACCAGGGGGGCCAGGGCCAGGCTGATCAGGAGCAGGATCGATACGCCCACCAGCGTGGCTTTCTGATGGTTAAGCGCCCGGTGCAGGATCCTTTTATAGGCGTTTTCGAGGTTGGCGGACCAGAGCGCGTTCAACCGGAGCAGTCGGTGGGCGAGCGTCTCGTGGGCCAGCCGTTTTGGATCGACCGGGTGCAGGTACTTGGAGGCCAGCATCGGGACCACCGTGAGCGAAACGGCCAGGGAGGCGAGCAGGGCGAAGCTAACCACCAGCGCCAGCTGGGTGAACATCACCCCGGCCATCCCCTGGATGAAGATGAGCGGCAGGAAGACCACCACGGTGGTCAGCGTGCTGGCGATGACGGCGGCCGTGACCTCGCTGCTTCCCTCGACGGCGGCCGTCTCGGCATCCAGGCCGTCTTCCCGCAGGCGGTAGATGTTCTCCAGGACCACGATCGAGTTATCCACCAGCATGCCGACTCCCAGCGCCAGGCCGCCCAGGGTCATGATGTTCAGGGTGAAGCCGGAGAAGTACATCAGTGCGAAGGCGGCGATAATCGAGATCGGGATGGCGACGGCGATGATGGCGGTGCTGAAGATATTGGCAAGGAAAATGAGCAGGACGAGGATGGCGAAGCCGCCGCCGTAGAGGGCCGAGGAACCGACCGAGGAGATGGAACGCTTGATGTACTCAGATGAGTCGACGATGGGGACGAGTTTAATCTGCCGGAGATCCTGGTTGATCTTTTCAACCTCGGCCAGGACCCTTTGAGCCACCTCGACGGTATTCTTGCCGGACTGCTTGGTTATGGAGAGCTGGACGCCCGGCTGGCCATTGACCCGGACCAGGCGGGTGACCTTCTGGGCGGTATCCTCGACCGCGGCGATGTCCTTCAGCCGGACCGGCACGCCGTTGATGTCGGCGATCACGGTATCCCGAAGCTGTTCCAGATTGCCGTATTCGCCCGGGGTCCGGATGATAACCTCGTGCTGGCCCCGTTCGACGGTTCCCGAGGGCAGGGTTATGTTCCCGGCCTTGATGGAGTTCAGCACCTGGTCCAGCGGGACTCCAAGCGACTTGACCCGGTCCGCGTTCAAATTGATCCGGATCTCCCGTTCCCGGCCGCCCATCACGTCCAGAGCGGCCACCCCGGGCACGCGCTCGATGCGGTACTTGATCTGTTCGTCAATGATCCGGCGGACCTGGATCGGATCCAGGTTGCTGGAGGCGCCGATGACCAGGATCGGCATGCTGGATGGGTCGAATTTCCTCAGCGTCGGCCGGTCCATCTCCTCCGGCAGCCGGTTGATCACGCGGTCGAGGCGGTCCCGCACGTCGCTGGCCGCGTTGTCCAGGTTCGTCCCCCAGGCAAACGAGACCCGCACCCGGCTGCTGCCCTCGGCCGATTCTGACGAGATCTCCTCGACCCCCGGGACGGCGCTCATGGCCTCTTCAATCGGCCGGGTGACCAGTTCCTCGACCTCTTCCGGGCTGGCGTTCTCGTAGGTGGCCGAGATGGTGAGGGTTGGGTAGCTGATGTCCGGCATCAGGTCAACGGGCAGCCGGCGCATCGAGACGCCGCCGATGATGATGACGATCAGCACCATCATCGTGGTCAGCTTGGGCCGGTGGACCGTAAACTGGGATATCTTCATGGACGGGTTTCCACGGTCGGCTTCTTCTCGGCACCGGCGCCGGTCCGGGTTTGCCCGGCCGGTTGCCGACCCGGGTCGGATTCGGGCAGGAGCACCGGAGACCCGTCTTCGAGCAGGTGATGGCCGAGGGTTACGACGCGTCCTTCCAGCTTCGGCGCGAGGATTTCGGCCGATTCCGAGTTGACGATGCCCGTTTCCACCGGGACGAAATGGACCTTCTTGCCGTCGGGTTCGAGAAGGAAAACCCCCGATTTTTCGTCCCGGGTGGTCAGGGCGGCCAAGGGGACCACCGTGGCGCCTTCCCGGTGGGCCACCTCGATTTCGGCCCGGATGAAGAGCCCGGGCTTGAGCAGGTGCTTCTGGTTGTTGATCAGCGCCTCGACCCGGGCGGTACGAGAGGATTCCTTGAGCGCGGGCGAAATGCGGACGATGGTGGCCGTGAACTCACGGTCGGGCTGGGCGTCGGTGCTTATCCGCACCGACTGTCCCAGCCGGACCCGGGCGTAATTTTCCTCGGTCACCTCGATGACCGCCGTCAGCGAATCAATCTCCAGGATCGAAACGATCGGGTCGTTGGCCCGGAGCATGACTCCCTGGTCCACGTAGCGTTCGCCTATTCGGCGGACCTCGCTGCCGCCCTCCCAGGCGGCCCGGATCTGGGTGAAGGAGAGCCGGACCTCGGCCGCCTTCAGGGCGGCCTCCTTCTGCTCCACCTGGGCCAGCGTCACCTTGTGCCTGGCCTCCCGGGTCTTGTAAGCGGCTTCGGCCTCGTCGAGCTCGGCTTCGGGGGCGATCTTCTTCTCCCGGAGCGCCCGGGTTCTTTCCAGTTCGCGCTTCGCCACCTCCAGGGCGCTCTCCGATTCGGCGATATTGGCCCGGGCCACCTTCAGCTCCGCCCGGGCCTCTTCGACCGCCTGTTCGTACTCCTGGCTGTCCAGCGCGGCGATCAGCTGGTTCCGCTTGACATCGTCGCCCAGGTCGACCAGGAGTTTCTCCAGGCGGCCGGCGACCTTCGGAGCCACGACAAACTGGGACCTGGGCGCCAGCGAACCGCTGAACTGTCTCGTGTCGCTGATGGCGGTTTGCCGCACCGGAGCCACTTCGACAGCGACGGCCATTCGGTCCGGACGGCCGCCCGGGGCCTTCATTTTCTTACTGATCTTTCGGTAGGCCTGCCAGCCGAAGAGGCCCAGCAGGGCCAGGGCCACGATTACCAGGACGACTCTTTTCATCGGTAAGCTCCAGTGGTTATTCTATCCGTCCCTGTTATTTAATCGGTCGAGATTCCGCGCCGTTCGAGCAGTGAGCCTTCGACGCGGAAGAGTTCGACCAGCGAATTGAGGTGATTGACGATCGCCTTGATTTCGGATATCTGGCTGTCGACCAGGTCCCGCTGGGCCTGGGCGACCATCAGCGGCGTCGAACGGCCGACCCGGAACTTTTCGGTTTCGGCCCGTAGTTTTTCCTCCTGGAAGCGTCGCGTGGCGACGGTTGCCTTGATCTGCTGGGCGGCCCGGTTCACCTCGAGGTAGGCCAGGCGGACGTCCAGTTCGGCCAGCTGGGCAAGGTTTTCCAGCGCTTCTCCGGCCTGGTCGTGATTGAGGACCGCCCGCCGGTGGCGAGATTCCGCCGCACGGTTACCCGGCGGCAATTCCAGGCTTATTCCGGCCGAGATATCGTAACTCCGTCCGCCGAGATCCTCGAGCGAACCGCCGAATGAGCCGGCGTATCCGCTTTTCCCGAGGTTGATAAACAGGTCCATTCTGGGCAGCAGCCCGTTTTTGGTCTTCACTATCTCCAGTTCCCCCCGGAGCACCTCCAGGCGGGCCTGGTTGAGATCGGGACGCAGGCGCAGCGCCACGGCGCAATGCGATTCCAGGTCGTCCAGTTTCACCTCCGGCACGGCTGGCTGGTTCTTCAGAATGATCGGCCCGTTCCAGGCGCCGCCCCGGCCGGGGTTGAGAAGCCGGGCCAGGCGCAACCGCAGGGCGTCGAGGTTGCTCTGCGCGTTTATCAGCGCTTCTTTTCGCAGCGCCAGCTCGGCCTGGGCCGCGGCCAGTTCGATCTCGGCCAGTTTCCCCACCTCGATCCTGTCCTCGACCTCCTTCAACTGCTGTTCGGCCAGGTCGGCGGATTTCTGGTAGATTTGGATCTGGAGCCGGGCGAGCGCGTAGTTCCAGTAAGTGGTCTCGACTTCGGCGACCAGGCTCTCGGTGAAGCCGCGCAGTTCATGCCGGGAGGAGAGCGTGTCCAGCCTGGCCTGGCGAACGCTGGCGAGGTTGAATTCCCGCCCGGCGCCGCGGAGCAGTGACTGGGTTACCGTCAGCCCGAGCCGGGTGGCATATTGGTCGCTGTAGAGTTCGGACCAGTCGAGGTCGGTTGTCAGGCCGACTGAGAACTCGGTGCCGGTGGGTAGGAATCTGGAGAGCGAAAGGCCGGCGCCGGTCCGACCCTCCGAGGTATCGGCGATCGTGCCCGTTGTCCGCGATTCGGCCTTGACCCGTTCCCGGGCGGCCGAGAGTTCGGCGGCC
>JAKJFK010000156.1 GCA_022704925.1 candidate division TA06 bacterium
GGGAAGCTTCGGCGGCTCCGACGCCGGCGGCTTAACGGGCTCCGGGGCCGGGGAAACCGGCTTCAGCCGGACCGCCGGCCGGGCCGAATCGGAACGTCCGCCTCCGGAATCAATCACCGGTGTCCGGCCGCCGGCCCGGCCGGCCAGCTTCAGCAGGGAAACTTCCAGGCGCACCCGCACCAGGTCTTCAAATCTCAACTTCTCGCGTTCGTCGGCCAGCCCTTCAAGCAGCGCCAGCAGCGTCTCGATGTCCAGCCGACCCGCCCATTCGACCAGTGCCCGCTCGGTCTCGGGAGTAACCACATCCTGGATCAGATCGCCGGCGCCGGCCTTGAGGAGCAGCAGGTAACGGATGAAACTCAGCAGGCCGGAAGTGAACTTGTAAAGGTCGTAACCGGCCTGGCTGAGCGCGCCCACCTTCTCGAGGCAGCGGCGGCCGTCTCCGGTTACGAGCGCCTGGAAAACATCCAGGTACTCCTCTTCCGGGACCAGGCTCAAGAGCTTCTCGACATCAACGGCGGTTATCTGCTGACCGTACCGGAAGGAGACCAGCTGGTCAAGCACCGCGATCCCGTCCCGGAAGGAACCGGCGGCCGCCTGGCTGATGCGCACCAGGGCGGCCGGCTCGATGTCGATTGACTCCTTGCCGGCGATCTCCTGCAGGTGCTGGACCAGCACCGGGCCGGGTATGAGGTGGAAATCGTAACGCTGGCAGCGCGAAATCACGGTGCCGGGCAGCTTATCGGGGTGCGTGGTGGCAAAGATGAAGCGGACGTGTTCCGGGGGTTCCTCGAGCGTCTTGAGCAGGGCGTTGAAGGCCTGGTCGGTCAGCATGTGGACTTCATCAATCAGGTAAACCTTGTAACGGCTCTTGACCGGCAGGAAACGGGTGTTCTCGTTGATGGTCCGGACCTCCTCGATACCCCGGTTGCTGGCCCCGTCGATCTCGAAAAAATCCAGGCTGTTTCCGTTGAGTATCTCCAGGCAGGTCTCGCACTTGTTGCAGGGCTCCTCGGCCGGCCCCTTGACACAGTTCAGGCTCCGGGTCAGAATGCGGGCGGTGGAGGTTTTGCCGACGCCGCGCGGACCCGAAAGCAGGTAGGCCGGGTAGATGCGCCCTTCGCCGATGGAACGGCGCAGGGTGGCGGTTATCTCCTCCTGGCCGCGGATCTCCTTGAAGGTCCGGGGCCGGTATTTCAGGGCCAGCGCTTCGTAGGACATGTTTCGTTAAACAATCTCTCCGTCAGTCCCGGGCGAACCGGCCGGGAGTGCCGGCCATCAAACGGGCCGTCTCGGCCGCCGTATCCGCCAGGTAAATTCGGGCCCGGGCCATCGCCTCGGCCCCGGTCACCGGTCCGGGCTCGATGGCAAAGACCGCCGTAAATCCGAGCCGGCGCCTTTCACGATCCGCCAGGTCGCGTTCTCCGCAGAAGACCAGCAGCGGCCGGCCGACTTGCCGGGCCAGGCCACCCACGCGGTGGAGCGCCTTGCCGAACTTCACCTGCCCGTCCACCCGGCCTTCGCCGGAGACCGCCAGGTCGGACCAGGCCAGGAACCGTTCCAGTCCGAGCGACTTCATTATGAAGTCGGCGCCGTTAACCAGCCGGGCACCCAGGCAGGCGGCCAGTCCAAAACCAAGGCCGCCCGCGGCGCCGGCACCCGGCCTCCGGGCGCCGTCAAAGCCGAGTTCGGATCTGACCCGTTCCGCGAAGTTGGCCAGCCCGGCCTCGAGGCGCTCCACCATCGCCGGGCCGGCACCCTTCTGGGGGCCGAAAACGCGGGCCGCCCCCCGAACGCCCAGCAACGGATTGTCAACGTCGCACAAAGCCGTTACCGGCAATCCCTGCAAACGACAGTCCAGGTTTGAAAGATCGATGGCGCGCACTCTTTCCAGATCGCCGCCGATGCCGGAGAGCACCCGTCCCCGAACATCCAGGAAACGGGCGCCCAGGGCCGTCAGCATTCCCAGGCCGCCGTCAACCGTGGCGCTGCCGCCCAAACCGATCAGCAGCCCGGAAACCGGGCGGCCCAGCAGAAAGCGGATAACCTGGCCGTTTCCGTAGCTTGAGGCCAGGCGGGGATTGCGTTCGGAGGCTTCCAGCAGCGGGAGGCCGCCGGCCGAGGCGATTTCGACCACCCCGGAAGCATCCGGAAGCTGGCCGCAAACCGCCCGGACCGGGCGGCCGCGCGGACCGCGGACCTCCAACCGAAAACGACGGCCGCCCCGGGCCGCCAGCAAGGCCGCCAGAGTTCCTTCGCCACCATCGGCCAGCGGCAAAAGACGGTATTCGGCCCGGGGCCAGACGCGAAAAAAACCGGTCCGGATGGCCGCGGCGGCCGCGGCGGCGGTAAGGCTGCCCTTGAACGAATCCGGGGCGATCAGGATCTTCAGCGGCATCTTCACGTCAATCGAAAGAGTGGCGGTGCAGGGATTTGAACCCCGGACATAGCGGGTATGAGCCGCCTGCTCTTCCCCTGAGCTACACCGCCTTTTTAAAGGGTTATATTATAACCAAGAAGCGGCCTCGAACTCAAGAAACCGATCCCGGTTCTCAGTCAATCAGGGACTTTATCTTGAGGCTGCGCCCCGGGAAAATCTTCGGGTAGAACAAGAGGTACACCTCGGTTTCCTTGCGGTCGTGATAAACCCCGAACCGGCCTTCCCAGCAATGCATGTCCTTCCAGAGGCTGACCTCCCGGCTCTCCAGGCCGTCGTCCTTCAGGTTGAAGGCCACCCGGGTCTCAAGGCGCCACCTGCGGCCGAGCGGCAGGGAAACAAAAGGCGTGAGCAGCTCGCTTTCGTTGCGCTGGTAGCTGTGCGAAAGGCCAAAATCAAAGGGCGGACGATGCCAGACCATCGAACTGGAGAGACTCCGCCAGGCCAGCCGGTCCAGGTCACAGTCCCCCTCGCTGTAAAAGGAAAAGGCCGGGTCGGGAGAGTAATTGATAAGCGAGTAGAGATCGCCCGGACGGCCCCGCTTCAAGGAGTAGTCTCCTTTCAGGTCGAATCGCAACGCCTCCCGCCCTTCCCCGGACGGCCCCGCCAGCAGCCGGTTGGTCAACTGGAGGGAAACGACCTGGTCGGAATCCAGGCTGTCAATCAGGTCGTACTGGTAGAAACGGCCGGGACGTTCGCCGATATCCCGGCTCAGGACGGAAATCCGGGGTTCCAGGTAATGGGTCCAGCCTTCTTCCGCCTCCTCCGGCCCGTAACGGCGGCCGAACTTCCAGTCCAGGTTGAAGCCGGACTGGAAGAGGCTCCGCACCCGGTTCTCCGATCCTTCGGTCGTCCCGGAGTAGAGGGTGGCGCCGGCGCTGGCAAAGGGACGCCAGGTTCCGCCCAGCAGCGGCCGGAAACCGGAAAGCGTCTCCACCAGGTGCACCCGGCCGGTCTCCCGCCGGCGGCCGCCGAAGTCCCGGGCCAGCGCCGCGGCCTCCAGGTCGCCCTGCCAGTATCCCGGTCCCAGGGAACGCGCCGGCCGGTAGAGACGCAGGACGGGCAGGTACTCGGTCCGGTTGTAAAAATCGTCCAGTTCCCCCTCGACCGCGGCGCCGAGGTAATAGCCGGAACGGTTGACCGCGTAAGCCAGCCGGCTTTCACGATCCCGGTCGGTGGTGCTCTCCCGCCAGAAGAAATCCTTAAGGAAGCCGGCCTCGGAGAAGGTGTGCGCCTCCAGCCTGAGGGTGTCCTCACCCTCGGACCTCGGCCAGGCCGAACGGTGCCAGAGCTCGCCCCGGTAACCATCCCGGTGGCGGTCCAGGTCGTGGATGTAATAGGTTTTGAACTCGGTCCGGCGGCCGGGCTGGACCTGCTCGAAACCGAAACCGAAGCCGGGCCCCTTGTGACCGCGGTAATCGAGGTCGAAATCGTAACGCGCGGCCTCGGTCCGATAACTGACCGTGGTCAGCAACTGGAAACCGTCCCGGGAGCTGATGGCCGGGTCGGCGTAAAAGGCAAAAGGCGACCCGGAGTCCAGGCGCTGCGAAACGGCCGGCAGGTAGAAGACCGGAACCCGGCCGACCCGGAAGGTGGCCGAACGCATCTTGACCCACTTGTCCGGCTTGATCCGGGCCGAGTCCAGGCTGATCCGGTAGTGGGGGTCAACCAGGTCGCAGGTGGTAAGGTAGCCGTTCTCGAGCTGGATCTCGTCCGGACTCAGAATCCGGGTCCGCTCAACCCGGCCGTACCAGGGTGGCGCCGCAAAGACGGCCGGACCGGACTCGCCGACGGACTGATCCAGAATGTAGCGGGCCGACTCGGCCCGGATCTCGCCGGCCGGCAGGTTGATAACCACGCCTCCTTCCAGCAGGGCCTCCCGCCGCTCCGGAAAGTACCGGGCCCGGTCGGCCTGGACC
>JAKJFK010000157.1 GCA_022704925.1 candidate division TA06 bacterium
CCCCGCCGGCAGTCTCGATCCGGTACTTGTAAAAGGCGCCTTCGGCGGCCTCCGCCGTCCAGCCCTGCCAGATCCCGCTGGTACCGGCCGGTTCCAGCCGGAGGCGCGTCTCGTCCCAGCCGTTGAAGTCGCCGACCACGCTTACCCGACGGGCGTTCGGGGCCCAGACCGCGAAACGGAAGCCCGGGCCGGCGCCGGCCGGGACCGGCTGCGCCCCGAGCGAGTCATAGGCCCGGTAGAGGGTGCCCTCGGAGAAGAGGTGGAGTTCCAGGTCGCTCAGTCGTTTGTCCATAGGCGGCCGCGTTTCAGGGGCGGTCCTTCCTTTCATAGATTAGCATATCGTCAAGCGGCCGGGTCAAATGACCGGCAACTTTTCAGCCGCGCCGTTTCCCGGCCGGCCGGGCCGCGGCAAGCGCCTCGGCCGGGTGGAAGAGGGCCGCGTGCCATTCGGGCTTCCGCCGATTTTCATCAACAACCGCCCCCGGCGCCGTCGGCCGGGGAACGAGTGGCAAAACGGCGGATTTTCATCGCTGGGCCGACCCTTGACTTGCGCCCGGCCAGGACTTATAATTTCTGAAATCAACCCGTTTCCGCCCCGGCGGAAAAAGGGTTGATCCTCGCATTCAAGGCGGGACCCGAGCGGTGTCGCCTTCTCTGGTTATTTCCTCAAAGGAGACAAGGCCATGAGCGATGTTTTGAAGGTCGGGGTCATCGGTGCCGGCGGGATTGCCCAGGGTGGCCACATACCGAGTTTTCAGAAGCAGCCCGGCGTCGAGGTGGCGGCCGTCGCCGACCCGAACGAGGCAAAGCTGGGCGAGGTCGTCCGCAAGTTCCAGATCGGCCGTTCCTACCGGGACTACCGCGATCTGCTCAAGGAGAAGGATATCAAGGCGGTGAGCATCTGCTCGCCCAACTTCCTGCACCGGGAGCAGGCGCTGGCCGCGCTGAAGGCCGGCAAGCACGTCCTCTGCGAGAAGCCGGTGGCCATGAACACGGCCGAGACCGAGGAGATCCTGGCGACCGCCCGGGAGACCGGCCTGAAGTTCATGGTCGGCTTCCCGAACCGTTTTTCGGCCACCAGCGTCTTCCTGAAGAAACTGGTCGAGGCCGGCCAGCTGGGCGAGATATACTTCGCCCGGACCGGCTGGATCCGGCGCCGGGGCATTCCGGGACTGGGCGGCTGGTTCACCACCAAGTCCCTTTCCGGCGGCGGTCCGATGATCGACATCGGCGTCCACATGCTGGACAAGGCCTACTGGCTGATGGGCGCCCCCCGGCCGGTTTCGGTGAGCGGGGTGACCTTTCAGAAATTCGCCGAGGTGGCGACCGACGGCGGCTGGCCGCCGGCCCACACCCGGCTCGGAGACAATTTCGAGGGCACCTTCGACGTCGAGGACCTGGCGGCCGCCTTCGTGCGGTTCGAGAACGGCGCGGTCCTGTCGCTGGAGGTCTCCTGGGCGGCCAACGCCGAGGCCAACCGGTACTGGCACTTCTTCGGAACCCGGGCCGGCGTCCGGGAGGATTTCAGCGGCCTGAAACTCTTCGGCGAACATTCCGGCATCCAGACCGACACCACGCCCTCCCTGCGCGATACCAGCCTCTTTGACGAGGAGATGAAGAGTTTTCTGGAAGCGGTGCGGAAGGATAAGCCGGTATTGACCACCCCGGCGGAGATACTCGGGGTGAGCCGGATCATCGAAGGGATCTATCGTTCAGCGGCCGCCGGCGCCGAAGTAAAGCTTTAGGCGGCTTCGGCCGCGGCCTCCCGGCCGAAGAGAAAGTTGCCGTCGCTGAAGAGGAGCAGCCGGATCTGGCGGGTCAACCGGTGCCGGGTCCGCAGGCTCAGCGAATTGAAGGGAACGAAGATGAACGGCTGGCAGCCGAGCCGCCGGCCGATCTTGACGTGGCCGCCGTTGCGGCCCAGCACCACCGCGCCCACCAGGCCGTTCTTCTCGCGGGCCAGCCGGCCCTCGGCCGGCACGGCGGTGAAGCCGGCGGCCGGGTCCCACCAGGTGGTGACGCGGTAACGGTGCAGGTTGCCCAGTTCGTCCGGGAGGCGGAGCGAGCGCACCGGCACGGGCCGCCCGGCCACCTCGACCTCGGAACCGAATTGTTTCCATTCCATCGCTTAGATTTTACCATAACCCGGGGGCGTCGTCGGCCCGAAGCTCCCGGGATGCGCGGCCGTTTGCAATTGACGGCGGACGCGCTGGAATGCTAAAATAAGCACCGATAATGCGGGTTTTACTGCATGCCTGTTGCGGTCCCTGCGCCCTGGCGCCGCTGGATAAACTTCGGTCGGCCGGGCACGAGGTCGAGGGCCTCTGGTACAATCCGAATATCCATCCCTACTCCGAGTACCAGCGCCGCTTGATGACCGCCGGCCATGTTTTTGGCATCCGGTCGGCCCGGCTTCATATCCAGCCGCCCGACTTCGAGGTTTTTCTGGATCGCCTGACCGCCGCCCAGCGGGAAGGAAAGCGTTGCCGTTCCTGCTGGCGCTGGCGCCTGGAGATGGCGGCCGCGGTCGCCCGGCGCGAAGGTTTCGCGGCCTTCAGCACGACCCTGCTGGTAAGCCCGCATCAGGAGAACGAGGCGATCCGGGAGATCGGCCGGGCCGCGGCCGAAAAACTGGGAATCGTCTTTCTGGCGGAGGACTTCCGGCCGCTCTACCCGGCGGCCCGGAAGGAGAGCCGGAGTTTGGGCCTTTACCACCAGAATTACTGCGGTTGCCTTTACAGCGAGTGGGAGCGGTTTTCAGCGGTGGAACCCGGCCGGAAGAGTTGAATCTCCGACGCCCGGAAATACCAAAAGGAGGCTCAAGATGAATGCCGATATCATCCGTTCCATTGAACAGGGTTACCAGCGGGAACTGCCGCGGGTCCAGCCCGGCGACGAAGTCGCCCTGCACCTGAAGGTGGTCGAGGGCGGCAAGGAGCGCACCCAGGTTTTCCGGGGGACCGTCATCGCCCTGCGGGGCTCCGGCAACGGCGCCACCATGACGGTGCGCAAGATCTCCTACGGCGAGGGAGTGGAGCGGATCGTGCCCCTCAACAGCCCGAACCTGAAGAAGCTGGAAGTGATCACCGCCGACCGGGCCCGCCGGGCCAAACTGTACCACCTGCGCCAGGCCGTCTGAGATGGCCGGCGGCCGGGACCGCCAGCGGTTGGGCGCCCGGGGTGAAGCGCTGGCGGCCGATTTCCTGCGCCGGCGCGGTTACCGCATCCTGGCCCGCAATTACCGGACCCGCCTGGGCGAACTTGACCTGGTGGCCCGCCACGGCCGGGAGATAGTCTTTATTGAAGTCCGCACCCGCCAGGGAGGTGGGTTCGGCACGCCGGCCGAGTCGGTGCGGCGTCTGAAGCAATCGCGCTGGCGCCGGGCCGCGGTCGTTTTTCTCCAGCAGCAGGATTGGTCCGACCGTCCTTGCCGGTTTGATTTCGTGGGCGTTGACCTTTCCGACGAGCTGGCCCCGGACATCCAGCTGCTTCAAAACCTTATCCTTCCGGAAGATGATTTCCAAGGTTAATTCGCTCGGGGTTTTCGGCTGCCAGGCCTACGCGGTCGAAATCGAGGTGGACCTTTCCAGCGGTTTGCCCGGCATCTCGATCGTCGGGCTGCCCGACCAGGCGGTCAAGGAAAGCCGCGACCGCATCAAGCCGGCCATCAAGAACTCCGGCCTGCCCTTTCCCAACCGCCGGATCACCGTCAACCTGGCCCCGGCCGAGATCAAGAAGGAGGGTCCCTCCTTCGACCTGCCCATCGCCCTTGGCCTGCTGGCCGCCGCCAACGTCGGTATCGCGCCCGAGGCGCTCAAGGATTACGCCATCCTGGGAGAACTTTCCCTGGAGGGAGAGGTGCGCCGGGTGCGCGGGGTGCTGCCGATGGCCATCTTCGCCAGGGACGGCGCCGTCCGCCGGCTCATCGTTCCGGCTGAGAACGCCGCCGAGGCCGCCGTCATCGAGACCCTGGAAGTTTACCCGGTGCGCAGCCTGGCCGAGGCGGTCGGCTTTCTGAAGGGCGAGCTCCGGATCGAGCGTTTCCGGGTTTCGCCGGAAAGGATCTTCGAGCGGTCGGCGCGTCCGGAACCGGACTTCTCCGAGGTGCGCGGCCAGGAACTGGCCAAACGGGCCCTGGAAGTGGCGGTGGCCGGCGGCCACAACGTTCTTTTCATCGGGCCGCCCGGCACCGGCAAGACCATGCTGGCCCGGCGGGTGGTCTCCATCCTGCCGCCCTTCACGTTGGACGAGGCGGTCGAGACCAGCCAGGTTTACAGCCTGGT
>JAKJFK010000158.1 GCA_022704925.1 candidate division TA06 bacterium
GCTCTCGCTGGGCATCGAGACCCTGGGCGGCGTCTCCACGGCGCTCATCGCCCGCAACACCACCATCCCGACCCGCAAGAGCCAGGTCTTCACCACCGCCGCCGACGGCCAGACCGCGGTCGACGTTCACGTGCTCCAGGGCGAGCGGCCGATGGCCACCGACAACACCTCGCTCGGCAGCTTCCAGCTGGCCGGCATCCCGCCGGCCCCGCGCGGCCTGCCCCAGATCGAGGTGACCTTCGACATCGACGCCAACGGCATTCTCAGCGTCTCGGCCAAGGACAAGGGCACCGGCAAGGAGCAGTCCATCAAGATCTCGGCCCCCAACAAGCTCTCCAAGGACGAGATCGACAACCTGGTCCGGAAGGCCGAGGAGTTCGCCGAGGCCGACCGCCAGGCGAAGGAACTGGCCGAAACGGCCAACCAGGCCGACAACCTGGTTTACAGCATCGAGAAGAACCTCAAGGAGCACGGCGACAAGATCGGCGAGGAGGACCGCAAGGCGATCGAGAGCAAGGCGGCCGCCCTGCGCGAGGAACTGAAATCCGCCTCCAAGAGCGTCGTCTCGCTCAAGAAGGCGATGGATGAACTGGAAAAGTCCAGTTACAAGCTGGCCGAGATCCTCTACAAGCAGTCCCAGGCCGGGTCCGGCCAGCCGGGCGCGCCGGGCGCCGAAGCCGGCCCGGAAGCGCCGGCCGGCCCCCAGGCCGGCGCCGGCGAACCGGAGCCGGGCCAGGGTCCGGTGATCGACGCCGAGTTCAAGGAGGACAAGTAAGGCCGGCCCTTGAAAGAGCGGAGAACTACCGGGGGCGCCCCGATTCTTTCGGGGCGCCCCTTTTTTCGTCTCCCGGCGCCGGAAGCGCGGCCGGTTTTCTTGACGGAAACGCTTTGCCCGTCTTATAATCTAACGTTGCCGTAAAACCCTTTAAAGGCGGTTTTGCCGATGGAAGAAAAAGAGATCCGTTACCTGGCGCGGCTGGCCCGCATCCGGTTGACCGAGGGCGAGGTCGAGGGGCTCAAGTCCGACCTGACCCAGCTGCTGGAGTATGTTGACCAGCTCAAGGGCCTGCCCACCGGGGCCGTCGAGCCGACCAGCACCATCGTGCCCGCCTTCAACCGGTTCCGCGCCGACCGGGCGCGCCCCTCGTTTCCCAGGGAAGCGGTCCTGGCCAACGCGCCGGAACGGCAGGCGGACTTCTTCCGGGTCGCCCGGGTCATCAAGGCCGAGGAATGAAGGAAGAACTGACCGCCTGGCAGCGGGTCCAGCTGGCCCGCAACCCGAACCGACCGCACACCCGAGATTACATAGACGCCCTGGTAACCGATTTTCTGGAACTCCACGGCGACCGCTACTTCGGGGACGACTTGGCCATGGTCGGCGGGCTGGGCCGCTTTGACGGCCGGACGGTGGCGCTCTTCGGCCACCAGAAGGGGCGCGAGACCAACGAAAATATCGCGGTCAGCTTCGGCATGGCCCACCCCGAGGGCTACCAGAAGGCGCGGCGCCTGATGGAGATGGCCGAGAAATTCGGCCTGCCGGTCCTCAGTTTCATCGATACGCCGGGGGCCCATCCGGGCATGGAGGCCGAGGAACGCAACCAGGCCGGGGCCATCGCCCGCAACCTTTTCGTGATGTCCCGTCTCCGGGCCCCGATCGTCGCCCTGGTCATCGGCGAGGGCGGCAGCGGCGGCGCGCTCGGCATCGGCCTGGCCGACCGGGTGCTGATGCTTGAAAACAGCGTTTACTCGGTCATCTCGCCCGAGGGCTGCGCGGCCATCCTCTGGAAGAAGCAGGAGGCCAAGGAGGCCGCCGCCGAATCCCTGCGCCTGACCGCGCCCGACCTGCTCGGCTTCGGCATCATTGACGAGATAATCCAGGAACCGGCCGGCGGCGCGCACCTGGACGCCAAGACCACCATCGAGAAGGTCGGCCTGGGACTCAGGAAGCATCTCCAGGAACTGCTGGAGATCCCGCTGGACACCCTGCTGGAAAAGCGCTATGAGAAGTACCGGCGCATCGGCGCCTTCCTCGAGGGCGAGCCGCCGGCGGAGGAACCGGCGCCAACTGCAGAAGAGTAAAAACACTTATGAAGAAGTCTGAAACCAGGAAGAAAGAGACCCGGCCCGGCCGCAAGCTGGTCATCGGCCTGCCCAAGGGCAGCCTCGAGGAGACGACCGTCCGCCTCTTCCGCAAGGCCGGCCTCAACCTGCACGGCAAGCCCCGTTCCTACTACCTGAGCGCCGACGACGCCGAGCTGGAAGTCATGCTCATCCGGGCCCAGGAGATCCCCCTTTACGTGGCCGACGGCACGCTCGACATGGGCTTCACCGGCAAGGACTGGCTGACCGAGCGCGGCTCCCGGGTGGTCGAGGTGGCCGAACTCTCCTACGCCAAGAGCGGCCTGGGCCAGGTGAAACTGGTCCTGGCGGTTCCGGAGAATTCCCCGATCCGCGGCGTGCGCGACCTGGAAGGCAAGCGGATCGCCACCGAGCTGGTCCGGGTCACCCAGGATTACCTGAAGAAGAACGGCGTCCGGGCCCAGGTCGATTTCTCCTGGGGGGCCACCGAGATCAAGGCCGGCAAACTCTGCGACGCCATCGCCGAACTGACCGAATCCGGTTCCACGCTCCGCGCCCACAACCTCAAGATCATCGACACCATCATGGTCTCGACCACCCGGCTGGTGGCCAACCCCGCCGCCTGGAAGGACGCCTGGAAGCGCCGGAAGATCGAGTATGTCAGCCTGCTGCTCCAGGCGGCGCTCAACGCCGAGGACCTGGTCGGCCTCAAGCTTAACGTCTGCAACCGGGACCTGAAGAAAATCATGTCGGTGCTGCCGGCCCTGAAGAACCCCACCCTCTCGCCCCTGGCGCGGCCCGGCTGGCACGCGCTGGAAGTCATCTGCACGCGCGACGAGGTAACCCATCTGATCCCCCGGTTGAAGGAGGCCGGCGCCGAAGGGATTGTGGAGTATCCGCTCAACCGGGTGGTATTCTAAAACGGAAACCACCGCTCACTTCACGGAGGCAGAATGCCCTGCGGAAGAAAACGAAAAAGAAAGAAGATCGCTAAGCACAAGAGAAAGAAGCGGCTTCGAAGGGACCGCCATAAAAAGCGGGAACGCTGAGCGCCGCTGAGGCGAGCTGTCGCGACCGGGGGCGGGATTTTCCGCCCCCGGTCCATCCCCCCTTTTTACTCTCCCCCAAACGAGTCGGAGGCGTCCCGTGCGCAAATCAGGCCGGTTGGCATTCTTCCTCCTCTTCCTGGTGCTGACGCTCGGACGGCTGGCCGTTCTCCCGGCCGCCGCCCAAACCGCCGACCCGCGAGCCGCCTACCTGATGGGCCTGGCCGCCAGCAATGCCGGCGACCTCGCCAACGCCGAGACCTACCTGCGCCAGGCGTTCCGGATGTCGCCCCGCAACAGCGAAGTCATCTCGGCCCTGGCCGAGGTGCTCCTGAAGACCGACCGGCCCCAACCGGCCCTCCAGGCCTACCGCCAGGCGATCCGCTTCAATCCCGAAAACCGTTCGGCTTACTACGGGGCCGGCTTCGCCTACCTCCGCCTCAAGCAGATGAAGCTGGCCGAACGCCAGTACGAGGAGATCACGGTCCGTTTCCCGGATGAGGAGCAGGCCTGGCTGGTCCTGGCCGACCTCTACACCGCCAGCAACCAGAACCGGAAGGCCGTCGACGCCTACCACCGCATCCTGGAAGCCCGCCCCAACGTTCCCCTGCTCCACTATAACCTGGGCCTGATCCATACCCGGCTGCGCGATTACCCGAAGGCGCTCGAGGCGACCCGCAAAACCCTGGAGTTGTCCCCGGATTTCCTGCCGGCCGCCCACCTGGCGGCCCGGATCTACCAGGAGACCGGCCGCAACGTCGAGGCCGAATCAATCTACCGGGAACTCCTAAAACGATTTCCCCAGGACCGCTCCCTGCTCCTCAGCCTGGCCCAGATTTATAGCGAGCAGGAACGCTGGACCGCGGCCGCCGTCCACCTGAACCGGCTCGTCATGACCGGGGCCGCCGAACCGGAAATCCTGCTGCTGCAGGGCCTGATCTTTCAGAAAGAGGGGCAGTGGGAGCGGGCCCTCAACAGTTACCGGGCCGTCCTCGAAAAGAAGCCCGACCCGAAAATCCGCTTCCAGACGGCGGTAGCGCTGGACAAGCTTGGGCGGGACACCGAGGCGGTTGCCGAGCTGCGGAAGGTGGTGGCCGAGGCGCCCGAGGATCACGTG
>JAKJFK010000159.1 GCA_022704925.1 candidate division TA06 bacterium
CCGACGAGGTTAAGAAGATCACCGGCGGCTTCGGCGCCGACGTCGTCATCACCGCCTGCCCCTCCCCCCAGGCCCAGGTCGAGGGCCTCTCCCTGCTGGGCTCCCGCGGCCGCATCAGCTTATTCGGCGGCCTGCCCGGGGATGCCAGCCGGATCGAGATAGACGCTAACCTCATTCACTACAAGGAACTCTCGGTTTACGGCGCCTTCGCCTCCAACCGGGCCGATTACCTGGAGGCGGCCCGCCTCCTCTCCGAGCGGAAGATCGAGGCCGAAAAATTCATCAGCGCCGTCCGGCCGCTCTCCGAATTCCCCGCCGCGGTGGAACTGATCCGTTCCGGCGCGGTCCTGAAGGTTGTCCTGGAGGTAAGCAAGGATGGAGACGCAAACGCTTAAGGGAAGGGTCGCCATCGTCACCGGCGCCGCCCGCGGCCTGGGCGAGGCGATCGCCCTGGGCCTGGCCGCCGAGGGTGCCATTGTCTGCCCCTGGGACATAAATATCGAGGGGGCGCGCCAGGTATCCGAAAAGATCAGGGCGGCGGGCGGCCAGGCCGGCCACCCGGCCGCGGTTGACGTTACCGACGCGGCCGCGGTCAGAAGCGAGGTTGAGAGCCTCGCCCGGGATCCGGGCCGCCTCGACATCCTGGTTTCCAACGCCGGCATCCTCAAGGTCCACGAGGTGACCGAGTTTCCCGAGGAGGAGTGGCGCCGGGTTATCGAGGTCAACCTGACCGGCTACTTCATCTGCGCCAAGTACGCGGCCCTGGTCATGAAGCGGCAGCGTTCCGGTTCCATCATCCAGGTCAACTCCAAGTCCGGCAAGAAGGGCAGTTACCGGAACAGCGCTTACGCCGCCAGCAAGTTCGGCGGCATCGGCCTCACCCAGAGCCTGGCCCTGGACCTGGCCTCCTGCAACGTCCGGGTCAACGCCGTCTGTCCCGGCAACCTGCTCGACAGCCCGCTCTGGCAGGAGTCCCTCTTTGACGAGTACGCCCGCAAGTGGAACATCTCGAAGGAAGAGGTGCGCCGCAAGTACACCGACCAGGTCCCCCTGGGCCGCCCCTGCACCTACCAGGACGTGGTCAACGTGGTCCTCTTCCTGGCCGGCGACCAGTCCGCCTACATGACCGGCCAGGCCATCAACGTCACCGGCGGCCAGGAGATGCGGTAGGAAGTTTTGTCTTCAGTCCCCTGTCCCTTCACGTAGGGGTTAGGGTCATAGGAGGGGATCCAGTGGTTGTCTTTATCCGTTCTTTTCGGTTCAAACCCTTTTAGGGATTGGATACCCGCTTACTCCATGCGGGCATGCCCGCCGAAGCTCGTGGTGTGAGCGCAGGCGGGTATGACGTGCTTTTTTGAAATTCGTCTGAACAACCAAACCAAAACCCTGAAGTGTATGTCGAAGGCTCTTCGAAGAAGAGGGCTGAGATTGTCGAATTGGTTTTATCAAAGCCGAGTTTGTCGAGGCTGTTGGCATTATCAAGCCTGAGCTTGTCGAAGGCGCTTCCCCGATTTTATCCCCGCCGCGCGGTCGAAGATCTCCTCCCGGCTGATGGCGGCGGCCTCCAGCATCGCGAAGATATTCGCCTCCGGCGTTTCCGGCGGAATGGTATGCGACCCGGCCAGGATATACCCGCCACCGTCGGCGCTCATCGTCTCGATTATCTCCCGCACGTGGTAATAGATCCGCTCCGCCGGCTCACGCACCAGCAGCCCCTGGGTATCCACCCCGCCCATGAAGGCCAGTTGTCGGCCGAACTCTCGCTTTAACTCCGCCGGGTCCATGCCCGGGCAGTTGGGCTGGACCGGGTTGAGCACCGTCACGCCCATCTCCACCAGGTCGGGTATGATCGGCCTTATGGCCCCGCAGGAGTGGTAGGCCACCGGCCGGCCGCGCTCCCGGCCTACCCGGACGACTTCGGCCAGGGCCGGCTTGATGAGCCGCCGCCATTGGGCCGGGGACATCAGCATCGCTGACTGGCCGGCCACGTCGTCCCCGGTCCAGAGCCAGTCGAGCCGGAATTGGTCCAGGCTGGCTTCGGCCAGCCGCGCGGCGAAGCCGGCGCAGCGTCCGATCAAACCGGCGGCCGCCTCCGGCCAGGCGGCCAGGTCCATCAGGGCCGCTTCCATCCCGCGCAGGCGCAGGTACATCTCGAAGGCGCAGGGCGACACGTCGGCGCCCAGGAAGGCCTCGCCCGCCCCGGCTGCCGCCGCGGCCAGCGGCGCCAGCAGTTCCTCCAGCCGATCCTCCGGAAACCGGTACCCGGCCAGCTCCTCCGGCGCGGCCCCGGCCAGGGGCGAAGCGGCGATCTGGTTAAAGGGGCCCTCCTTCACCCAGCGGATGCCCCAGGAGTCCAGGTGCGACTCCCCGTCCCGCTCGTGGACGATGCCCTCCATGGCGTAATTGTTGTTAACCCAGGCCTGCCGGACGTCATTGCCCATCGCCTCGCCGACCCGGCCGGCCGGGATCCCCAGGCGTCGCCCCAGCCGTTCGGCCGTCTCCGGGTGAAACCAGAGAAAGACCGGCACCCGGTCAACCGGCCGCCGCGCCAGTGCGTTCAGCACCCGCTCCCGTGAAGTCATGCCCTCCTCTCCTTATGCCTTTCCAGTCCGCTTTTTCAGTTCAAAACCTTTTAAGGATTGGATACCCGCCTGAAGCGTGCGGGTATGACATGCTTTTTAAAGATTCGTCTGAAAAACCAATCCAAAGTCCTGAAGTGTATGTCGAAGGCTCTTCAAAGAAGAGGGCTGAGCTTGTCGAAGGCCTTCAGGGGATTATAATTATAATCATAATCACTTTTACGCTTCCGCGCCGCGTGGTCACCCCCCGATTCGAAGCCTATTATAGCGCACCCCGGCTTTTCCCGACAGGGGGTTGCGCCGGCCGGCGGCCGGGTGGTAATATCTTGACAACCCGTTTTTATTTGCTTTCCCGGCCCGGCCTCCGGACCTGCACGCTTGCAATGGGAGCGCCCGTGAAAATTCTGCTCATCTCCGCCAGCCCGCACCGGCTCAAGAGCAACACCTTCCTCCTGGCCGAGGCGGCCCGGCAGGCCTGCGCGGCGGCCGGCGCCGAGACCGAGGTTGTCCACCTGCCCGACCTGGAAATCAAGTTCTGCCTTCACTGCGAGGCCTGCCACCGGGAGATCCTGGCCTGCCCGTTGAAGGACGGCGTCCGGCCTCTTCTGGATAAGATGCTCGAAGCCGACGGCCTCATCCTGGCCACCCCCAACTACATCAACCAGGTTACGGCCTCGATGAAGGCCCTCTTTGACCGTTCCAGCCATTTCATCCACTGCCTGCGCCTCTCCGGCAAGTACGTCTCCGGCGTCGTCTCCTCGGGTAGCGGCCGGGACAAGGAAGTCCTCGATTACCTGGCCCACTACGCCCACACCTGCGGCGCCTGGTACTCCGGGGGCCTCTCCGCTTCCGTGGCGGCCGTGCCTGAAAGCCGGGCCCGGGCCGTGGAAATCGGGAACCGCCTGGTCGCCGACATCAAGGAGAAGAGAGGCTTCCCCGGCCAGGATAAGATCATCAACGAGCACCGGTCACACTTCAAGCGCCTGATCGAAGCCCGGAAGGACGACTGGCCGGGTGAGTACCGATACTGGCAGGAGCAGGGCTGGCTCTAAGAGATACGCCCCGATCCAAGAGTTTCTGATATTTTTGAAGAGGTTGGTCGCTTTTTTAAAAAAGGAGGGTGTTATGAAGAACTTGCTCGGATTGGTACTGGTCGTCGCGCTTGCCTGCTCAGGCCGGCCGGCCTTCAGCCAGGAATTGAAGCCGGTCAATCTGCGGGAGCCCGAACGGAAGGGCGGCAAGCCCCTGATGCAGGTCCTCAACGAGCGCAAGACCCAGCGCTCCTTCAGCAGCAGGGAACTCGAGCCCCAGGTTCTCTCCAACCTGCTCTGGGCGGCCTTCGGCGTCAACCGGCCCGACGGCCGGCGCACCGCGCCCTCGGCCAGCAACCGGCAGGAGATAGACATCTACCTGGCCATGGCCAAAGGGCTTTATTTATACAACGCGAAGGAGAACCGGCTTGACCCGGTCCTGGCCGAGGATATCCGGACGGCCACCGGCGCCGAGCGCCTGGTCAAGGATACCCCGGTTGTCCTGGTCTTCGTGGCCGATTATGCCCGGATGTCAGGCAACAAGGACCTCTACTCGGCCACCGACACCGGCTATATCAGCCAGAATGTTTATCTTTACTGCGCTTCGGAAGGGCT
>JAKJFK010000160.1 GCA_022704925.1 candidate division TA06 bacterium
CCGGCCCTGGGTAAGGGAACGCAGGGAGGTCGCGTAACCAAAGAGGTTGGCCAGCGGCGCGCAAGCCCGGATCGCCCGCAGCACGCCCCGCTCCCGGATCTCCTCCACCCGCCCCTTCCGGCTGGTGATGTCCCCCAGCACGTCGCCCAGGAACTCCTCCGGGGTCATGATCTCCAGTTTCATGATCGGCTCCAGCAGGACCGGTTTCGCCTTCCGAACCGCCTCCTTGAAGCCCATCGAGGCGGCAATCTTGAAGGCGATCTCGGAGGAATCGACCGGGTGGTAGGAACCGTCGAAGAGGGTGGCCTTGAAATCGATCACCGGGTAACCCTCCAGCACGCCGGTCTCGGCCGACTCCATCACGCCCTGTTCGATGGCCCGGAAGAACTCCCTGGGCACGTCGTCGCCCTTGATCTTCTCCTCGAACTGGTTGCCGGAGCCCCTCGCCAGGGGCTCGATCCGGAGCCAGACGTCACCGTACTGGCCCTTGCCGCCGGTCTGGCGCACGAACCTGCCCTGGGCCTCGGCGGCACAGGTGATCGTCTCCCGGTAGGCCACCTGGGGCTGGCTCACCCGCGCCTCAACCTTGAACTCCCGGACCAACCGGTCGCGGATGATGTCCAGGTGCAACTCACCCATCCCGGAGATGATCGTCTGGCCGGTCTCGCCATCCACCCGGACCTTGAAGGTCGGATCCTCCTCGGAAAGCTTGGCGAGGGCGATGCCGATCTTGTCGCTGTCGGCCCGGCTCTTGGGTTCGACCGCCACCGCGATCACCGGTTCGGGGATGGTCATCTTCTCCAGCACGATCGGGTGCTTCTCGCTGCAGAGGGTATCGCCGGAACGGGTATTCTTCAGGCCCACCAGGGCCACGATCTCGCCGGCCTCGGTATATTCCAGGTCCGAACTCCGGTTGCCCTGCATGCGCAGGATCCGGTTGATGCGCTCCCGTTTTTCGCGCAGGCTGTTGTAGGTGACGGCCCCGGCCCGCAACGTGCCGGAGTAAACCCGCAGGTAGGATATCCGCCCCACATAGGGGTCGGTGGTAATCTTGAAGACCAGGCCGGCGAAATTCTCTTTCGGGGAGGGAACCCGCTGCTCTTCGCGGTCCCGGTCCGGGTCCAGACCCTTGACCGGCGGCAGGTCCAGCGGCGAAGGCAGGTAATGGCAGATGGCGTCCAGCAGGAACTGCACTCCGCGGTTGCGGAAGGAGGAACCGCAGAGCACCGGCAGGATCCGGCCGGAAAGCGTCTCCTGGCGGAGCACCTTGCGAATCATCTCGACCGAAATCGGAGACTCCTCCAGGTAGAGGGACATCAGCTCCTCGTCGCTTTCGGCCAGGCGCTCCAGGAGTTCCCGGCGCCGCTGTTCGGCCTCGTCCTTCATCGCCTCCGGCACCGGCCCCCGGACGATCTG
Source organism: candidate division TA06 bacterium (assembly GCA_022704925.1). Taxonomy (GTDB): domain Bacteria; phylum Ratteibacteria; class UBA8468; order MWAK01; family MWAK01; genus MWAK01. The sequence continues at coordinate 1,417 of JAKJFK010000160.1, forward strand.
GGTGCCCGCCTCGTCAGAGTAGGTAATGGCCTCCATCTCCAGCAGGTCGATCAGACCGGAAAATTTTTCGCCCTGGCCGATCGGCAGCTGGATCGGATAGGGATCGGCGCCCAGGCGGTCGCGGATCATGGCGACCGTCTGGAAAAAATCGGCGCCCACCCGGTCCATCTTGTTTATGTAGGCGATGCGCGGCACCCGGTAACGGTTGGCCTGGTGCCAGACGGTCTCCGACTGGGGTTCCACCCCGCCCACGGCGCAGAAGATGCCGACCGCGCCGTCCAGGACCCGCAGGGAACGCTCCACCTCCATGGTGAAATCAACGTGTCCCGGGGTGTCGATGATGGTGATCTGGTGGTCGAGCCAGTCGAAGGTAATGGCGGCCGAAGTGATGGTGATACCCCGTTCCCGCTCCTGGGGCATCCAGTCGGTCACGGTCGTACCCTCGTCCACGTCGCCCAGGCGGTAAACCTTGCCACTGTAATAGAGCATCCGCTCGGTGGTGGTGGTCTTCCCGGCGTCGATGTGGGCGATGATGCCGATATTGCGCAGGCGGGCCAGCTGGATGTGCTGCTCAACTACCTGGGCTTCTCCGTTCTTTGGCGCATCTTCCATGGTTTTCAAGGTCCCGGGTTCAGGCGCCGCCCTGTTTCAGGCGTTTGACCAACGCCGGGATGATTTCGTAGAGGTCCCCTACCAGGCCGTAATTGGCCACCTTGAAGATGGGCGCCTCGGGGTCCTTGTTGAGGGCCACGATGACGTCGGAGGTTCCCATGCCGGCCAGGTGCTGGATGGCACCGGAGATGCCGCAGGCAAAATAGAGCTTCGGCTTGACCGTCTTGCCGGTCTGCCCGACCTGGTGGGCGTAGGAAATCCAGCCGGCGTCAACGGCCGCCCGGCTGGCCCCCACCACGCCGCCCAGCGCGTCGGCCAGCCCCTTGATAAGAGCGAATCCTTCCGGCTTGCCCAGGCCGCGGCCGCCGGAGACGATGATTTCGGCGTCGGTCAGGTCGATCTCCTCGGAGCCGGGTATGATCCGGTCGAGGGTGACCCGGTTGCCGGCCGCGATCTCCGAAAAGGGCACCCGGACCGCCTCGCCGCCGCCGGCGCCGACCGGCGCCTCGTCGAAGGTGCGCGGCCGCACGGTGGCCATCTGGGGCCGGTTCTTCTCGCAGAAGATGGTGGCCATCAGGTTGCCGCCGAAGGTCGGCCGGGTCTGGGCCAGCAGCTTCGTCTCCGGGTCGATGGCCAGGCCGGTGCAGTCGGCGGTTAGGCCGGTCCGCAGACGGGCCGCCACCCGGGGAATGAAGGAACGGCCGATGTAGGTCGCCCCGGCCAGCAGGATCGCCGGCCGGTAGGTCCGCACCAGGTAAGTCAGAATAGCCGCGTAGGGCTCATCCTGGAAATGGAGCAGGGAATCGTCGGTCACCGCGTAAACCCGGTCGGCGCCGCGCTTCAGCAAGGACTCGACGCTGCCGTTCTCGGGACCGATGTAGGCGGCGCACAGAGGCTGGCCGAGGTCGCCGGCCAGCCGCCGCCCCTCGCCCAGCAGCTCAAAGGCCACCCGGGCCAGGTGGCCGGAGCGCTGCTCGGCAAAGACCCAGACGCCGCGGTAACTCTCCAGGTTCTCGGTCGACACCGCCGCCGGCTCCCGCTCGATGGCAATCGCCTCGAACCGGCAGGCCTCGACGCAGGAACCGCAGTAAGTACACTTGTCCAGGTCGATAACCGCCTTCTTCTCGACCATCGAGATTGCGTCGAAGGGACAGGCTTTGACACAGGCCCGGCAACCGGTGCATTTTTCCAGGTTTACGGTTATCTTCATGGGATTTTCAGATCAAAATTGGGAAAAGGGGGGTTACAGGAGGTTCTGGCCCTTCAATTCCTTGTAGAGACGGTCAACCAGCTCCTCGGGCTCGCCGGTGAGTTTCATTCCCTGGGTGTGGTGTTCCGGGGTCCAGACGCGCTTGACCCAGGTGGGCGAACCGGCCGACCCGGTCCGGGCCGGCTCCATCTCCAGTTCCTCCCGGCCCCAGACCTGGATCTGCGCCTTCTTGGCCTGGAGCAGGCCGCGGAGCGAGGGCAGGCGCGGCTCGGCAATCTCCTTGACCACCGTCATCACCAGCGGCAGCGGCCCCTCGATCTCCTCGTAATGATCCTCCATCATCCGGTTAACCCGCAACCGGCCCTCCTTGAGCTCCTCGACCTTGCTCACGAAGCCCAGGAAAGGCCAGCCGAGGTGCTCGGCCATCTCCGGCCCGACCTGGCCGGTGGAACCGTCCATCGCTTCCCGGCCGCAGACCACCACGTCCACCGGCGCCAGCTTCCGGACCAGCGCGGCCAGTGTGTAGGAGGTGGCCAGGGTGTCGCTGCCGGCGAAATCCCGGCTCGAAAGCAGGATCGCCTGGTCGAAGCCCAGGCTCATCGCCTCGCGCAGGGCGGCCTCGGCCTGAGGCGGCCCCATGCAGGCGACCACCGCCCGGCTCCCGAAGCTCTCCTTGAGCCTCAGGGCCGCCTCCATGGCGTACCGGTCGTAGGGGTTGATGATGCTGGGCACCCCTTCGCGGATGATCCGGTTGGTCTCCGGATCGATCCTGACCTCCATGGTGTCCGGCACCTGCTTGATAAAAACGATAATCTTTTCCATAAGCCTTGTAAGTAATTCTCTTCCGGGACTTCCCGCCCGTTAAAATTAAACACAAGATTATAATTATACCATCTACCCCTTAATCACCGCAAAGGGAACCAGCCGGGCCACCCGACGAGCCAG
>JAKJFK010000161.1 GCA_022704925.1 candidate division TA06 bacterium
CATCGCCGGCGGCCGCACCTACCTGCACATCAATGCCAACGGCGACGTCGAACCCTGCGTCTTCGTCCATTTCGCGATCGACAACATCCGGGAGCGCAGCCTGCGCGAGGCCATCAACAGCCCCCTGATGCGGGCCATCCAGAAGCGGCAGCCTTACTCGCCCAACCTCATGACGCCCTGCATGATCATCGACCAGCCCTGGGTCCTGCGCGAGGTCGTCCGGGAGACGGGCGCTCACGACACCGACCACGGCGGCCGGTGCCTTCTGCACGAGATAAACGGATACCTCGACAATTACTCCCGGTCCATTCACGGGATCTTCGATCCGATCTGGGACCGGGAATACGGCCGTGGCCGGAACCTGCGGATAAAGTACGATCATCAGCCCCCCTCATCGGGAGCCCCGGCTTGAAGCGCCTCAGCATACTGGTGGCGGCCTTTATCGCCGGGGTATTCTTCCTCCTGGCCTACCCGCCCTTCAACCAGGGCTACCTGGCCTGGTTCGGCCTGCTGCCCATCCTCTTCCTGCTCCGGCGCGGCCGGTCTTTCTGGTCGGGCTACGTCTGGGGGATGACCGTCTTCGGCCTCGGCCTCCTCTGGCTGGTGCGCCTCTCCGGGTTGGGTTGGTTTGCCGCCACCCTCTACCTGGCCATCTATCCCGGTCTCTTCTTTTACCTGGCCAGCCGGGCGCGCGGTCGCCTGCGCGACCTCTGGGCCGCCGCCCTCTGGGTGGTCCTGGAGTTCATTCTCGGCCACCTCTTCACCGGCCTGCCCTGGCTCAACCTGGCGATTACCCAGCACTGGAATCCGCTCATCCAGCCGCTACTTTCCTTCGGCGGCGGACCGCTGGTCGCCTTCCTGGTCGTTCTGGCCAACTTCAGCCTCTTCTCCTTCTTCAGCCGTCCGTCCGGCCGTCGTTCGGCCGGCTGGCCTGGCCTGCTGGTGGTCCTGGCCGCCTTCCTGGCCGGCCAGGCCCTCTCCTTCCGGCCGCCGGTTCCGCCTCCGGACGCACCGATCCTCCGCTTCGCCGTCGTCCAGGGCAACGTTCCCTCCAGCCTGCGCCGGCAGGATCCGCCGTTGGAACCCTACCTCTATGTCACCCGCCAGCTTTCCAGCCCGGTCGACCTGATCATCTGGCCGGAGACAACCCTGGTCAGCGGTTCCATTGAGCGGCCGCCGCTGGCCGTCCGGCGCCTGCTGCGCGAAAAGCGCGCCCACCTTTTATGCGGCGTGCTGGAGGTCGATTCCGCCGGCCGGGCTTACAACAGCGCCGCCCTCTACGCCCCGGGCGGCCGGCTGCTGGCGGTTTACCGCAAACGCCACCTGGTCCCGTTCGGCGAATACACCCCGGGCCGCAACCTGCCCCCGGTCCGCTGGCTGGTCGAACGCCAGGCTGGTTTCCTGCCCGGTTTGAGCGCCGGTGACCTTCCGGCCGGCATCCGGCTGCCCAAAGGGAGCGGTTTGGTTCCCCTGACGCTTTACATCTGCTTCGAGGACATCTTCGCCGAGGCGGCGGCCGATACCCAGCGCCGTCATCCCGGTCTCATGATCACCCTGACCAACGACTCCTGGCTGGGACGCCTGGGCGCTTACCAGCACCTGGCCGCCGCCGCGCTCCGGGCGGCCGAGAACCGGACCCCGCTGCTCCGCGCCGCCAACACCGGCGTGTCGGCCTGGTTCGACGCCCGGGGCCGGGAGGTGCTTCGCATCGAATACAACCGGGCCGGCCTGCTGGTCGGCGAAATGGCCGCCGGCCCGGCCCAACCCGGACTCTACCAGCGTGCTCCCTACCTGCCGCCCATGATCGCCATTCTCATGCTGATTCTTCTCTCCGGCTGGCAGTTCTGCCCCCCGGTCCGGGCCTACGTCTTGAAGACCGGGTTGTAGCCATGGATCTTGAGAAAAGCGGGCGGGGAAGGGCGGATAAACTGGATCGGCTGGAGGAGCTTCTCGGGTACCGGTTCCGCGACCGTGAGCTGCTCAGGCGGGCCCTGACCCACCCCTCCTACGCCTTCGAACATGGCCAGCCCTCCAACGAGCGGCTGGAATTTCTGGGCGACGCGGTGCTTTCCCTGCTGGTGGCCGAACGTCTATACCGGGACCGGCCCGAGGCGGCCGAGGGGGATCTCACCCAGCGGCGGGCGGAGTTGGTGCGGGGGACATACCTGGCCGTCAAGGCGCGGGACCTGCAGCTGGGGTCCTTCCTGGGCCTGGGCCGGGGCGAGGAGAAGCAGGGCGGCCGCCGGACGCCGTCAAACCTGGCCAACGCCCTGGAGGCGGTCATCGGCGCCATCTTCCTGGACGGCGGCCTTCAGTCGGCCCGCCAGTTCATCCAGCGCCACTTTACCGCCGCCGCAAAGTGATCCGGGCGGCTACCTGCCGATCCGCCCCAGCATCTTCCTGAGCGCCGGGACGAACTTCCCGGAAACCTCCCTCTCGCCGGCCGGCGTCGCCACGCCCTCCAGAAGTAGCCACTCCTCGCGGTGTTCGACCGCGGCGCCCGGTTCCAGCCGGACCAGCGGCCCCAGTGTCTCCAGCTCCAGGAAGAGGTGGTTGGTGTAGACCTCGACCGAGGCCCCGCCGTCCGGGTAGGCGGCTCCCGGCGCGTACCGGAAGCGCTTCAGGAAGACCCGGCCCCGGTTGGCGTAGGCGCACCAGTTATCAATGTCGTTGACGCCAAACTTGCAGGGGTGGGCCTGTTGCGGGTCCTGCCGGAGCATCAGGTACCGGCGGCCGATGGTGAGGCGCGGATCATCCAGGCGGGTGTAGGGCCAGAGCGACAGGATCCGGTCGGGTTGGAAGGGATCCGATTTCGGCCGGTTCGGCTGCGGGACCACCGCCACGCCGCCGGGCGCCAGCACCGACAGGGCCCAGGGGGCCAGTTCCACCGACCAGTGGCCGCGGTTGACCAGCCGGTGGTTGACCACGGCCCGGAGAAATTTCCCGGGCGGCAGGCTGATCTCCAGGCTCTTTTCGATCCCGGTCTCGGCTTCGACCGGCTGGACCAGCCGCACCCGGCCGCCGGTCTGTTCGATCTTGATCGGGCCATTGTCCGGGGAGTAGGTCCGTCCGGCCCGTTCCGGGCTGTGCCAGAGCCGGTGGCCGCCGTAAATCCGCCACTGGCTGCCTCCGGTGCGCCCCGCCTCCGCCTCGATCACTCCGAACTCGTTCTCCGCGCCGCCGGCGGAGAGGCCGATCACCCGCGGCCCAACCTCGGTGGTTACGATCAATTCCAGCCTTCCCTCGTTGAGCTTGAGGCACTTCTTCCAGCCCCGAAATGAAACGCTTTTGACGGTCATGCTTCCCCCTGTCCGGATAAGTTAGGCAGCCGTCGGCCGTTTCGCGCCGATTTAAGGATATTGTACTACGGGGCGGGGGTGAAAGACCCGGCCGGCCGGGCGCTGGAACCGCTCCGGCCGGCCGGAAGGATTACTTGAGGTGATGGGTGGCCACTTCCTGCTCGACGATGGAGAGCAGGTTGGTGACCGTCCAGTAAAGCATCAGGCCCGAGGGCAGGTTGTAGAGCAGGACCGTCAGCATCACCGGCATGAAGACCATCATCATCTTCTGCTGCTGGGCGGCCGGCCCGGTGGCCCCGGCCGAGCTCAGCTTCTGCTGGAAGAACATCGTGACGCCCATTATCAGCGGCAGCAGGTTGAGCGGCAGCGCCCGGCCGCCGAGCGGCAGCGCGAAGAGCGCGTCCGGCAGCGATAGGTCGTTGATCCAGAGGCCGAAACCGGCCCCGCGCAGGACGATCGAGGTGCGCAGCATGATGAACATCGAGATGAAAATCGGTATCTGGATCAGCATCGGCAGGCAGCCGGACATCGGGTTGATCCGGTACTGCCGGTAGATCCCGAACATCTCCTGCTGCATCGCCTGGGGATTGTCCCGGTACTTCTTGGACAGGTCCTGGAGGATCGGCTGGAGCTTCTGCATCGTCTTCATCGTCCGCAGGCTGATGCGGGTCAGCGGGAAGAAGATGGCCTTCATCAGGATGGTGAGCAGGATGATGGCCACGCCCCAGTTGGGAATGATCCGGTGGAAGAAGGTGAGGATCGACATGATGAAGCGGCTCAGGGCGACCATCGGACCGGAGGGCATGACTTCCGGGATGCCCACGCCTTCCCGCTTCAGGATCTGGTAATCCGAGGGGCCGGAGTAGAAGTAAAAA
>JAKJFK010000162.1 GCA_022704925.1 candidate division TA06 bacterium
CCGCCAATCGCAATTTCCTCGGCCGCATGGGCAATCCGAAGGCCGAGATTTATCTCGCCTCGCCGGCCACGGTGGCCGCAACGGCCGTCGCCGGCGAAATAACCGTTCCGGGATCGGCTTGATCCAGCCAATCCCCTGAAGAATCACGACCAAGATGAAAAAGAAACTGACCGGCGCCCAGATTGTTCTGGAGGCGCTCAAGAAAGAGGGTATCCAGCATATCTTCGGCATTCCGGGCGGAGTTCTGATACCGCTGATGGATGCCCTTTACGACGAACCGGAAATAAAGTTCATGCTCACCCGGCACGAACAGGCGGCCGCCCACATGGCCGATGGTTTCGCCCGGGCGACCGGCCGGCCGGCGGTCTGCCTGGCCACCAGCGGCCCCGGAGCCACCAACCTGGTCACCGGCATCGCCACCGCCCACATGGATTCCATCCCGATGGTCGCGATCACCGGCCAGGTGGCCACCTCGCTCATCGGCAACGATGCTTTTCAAGAAGTCGACATCACCGGCATCACCCGCCCGATCACCAAGAACAATTACCTGGTCAAGGATGTCCGGGAGCTGGCCCAGGTCTTCCGGGAGGCCTTCTACGTGGCCGCCAGCGGCCGGCCCGGCCCGGTTCTGATCGATATCCCGGTCGATGTTCAAAAGGCCTCAGCCGAGTTTGACTATCCAAAAGAGATCGAATTGCGCAGCTATAAGCCCAAATACGAGGGGCACCCGATCCAGATCAAGAAGGCCCTGGAACTCATCGCCCACTCAAGCCGGCCGATCATTTACGCCGGTGGCGGAGTAGTCCGCAGTCGGGCCAGCGCCGAACTGACCGAATTCGCCCGGATGACCGGGATCCCGGTTATCCTGACCCTGATGGGACTGGGCGGCTTCCCGGCCGGCGACGAACTCTTCTGCGGCATGCCGGGCATGCACGGGACCGTGTACGCCAACCATTCCCTGATGGAGACCGACCTGATCATAGCTGTCGGGGCCCGTTTCGATGACCGGGTCACCGGCAAGGTGGACACCTTCGCGCCGCACGCCCGGATTATCCACATCGATATCGATTCCTCCAGCATCGGCAAGAATGTCCGGGTGGACGTCCCGATCGTCGGCGACATCAAACATGTCATGCGACAGATGCTGCTCGAGGCTCCGAAGGCCAGCTGCGCCCCGTGGCGCGAGCGAATCGCCGAGTGGAAACGGAAATATCCGCTCGAATATAAGCGTGACGATAAGCTTCACCCCCAGTTCATCATCGAGGAGATCAACCGGCTTACCGGCGGTGAGGCGATCATCGCCACCGAAGTCGGCCAGCACCAGATGTGGGTGGCCCAGTTTTACCGTTTCAAAGAACCGGATCTGCTGATTACCTCCGGCGGCCTGGGCACCATGGGTTTTGGTTTCCCGGCGGCCATCGGCGCCCAGATCGGCCGGCCGGACAAGGTCGTTTTCGATATCGCCGGTGACGGCAGTTTCCAGATGAACATCCAGGAGCTGACCACGGCGGTGGAAAACCGGATCCCGGTCAAAGTGGCCGTCTTGAACAACTGCCACCTGGGCATGGTGCGTCAGTGGCAGGAGCTTTTTTATAACAAGCGCTATTCCGGCACCTTCCTGAGCCCCTGCACCGATTTCGCCGCCATCGCCGGCGCCTTCGGTGCCCGGGGCTGCCGGGTCAGCCGACCCGAGGAGGTCGCCCCGGCCCTGGAGGCGTCCCTCAAGGAAAAAGAAGTGCCTTTCGTGATCGATTTCCGCATCGAGCCGGATGAAAAGGTTTTCCCGATGGTTCCGGCCGGCGCTTCGTTGGACGAGATGCTGAGCGGCATCTCCTGAAAATCCGGGAGACAAGATGGAAGAACGCGTTATCAGCCTGACCGTTGAGAACCGCTTCGGCCTCCTGGCCAAGGTGGCCGGACTCTTCTCGGCCCGGGGCTATAATATCAACAGCCTGGTGGTGGCGCCGACCGAGGACCCGGAGATCAGCCGGATGGTTCTCACCACCAGCGGCGACCAGCGCATCATCGAACAGATCATCAAGCAGCTGAACAAGGTCATCGGCATCATCAAGGTGACCGATCTCTGCGAGAATGATTACCTGGAAAGGGAGCTGCTCCTGGTCAAGGTCAACGTCGCCAACCAGAAACGGACCGAGATCATCGAGCTGGCCGAACTCTTCAAGGCCCGCATCATTGACGTCGCCAGAAAATTCCTGACCATCGAGCTGGTCTCGGAGACCCGGAAGGTGGACGGTTTCCTGGAATTGCTGAAGCCCTACGGCTTGAAGGAAGTCCTGCGCACCGGGACGGTGGCCGTCAGCCGGGAATGAAAAATCCGGGATGGCCGCCGGCCGGCCGGCCCGGCATTAACAGGAAAATTCCTGCAAAAAAGAGCGGTAGAAAACCGTGAGGGTTTTCCTCACACAAAAGGAGGCGCAAGTGGCTAAGATTTATTATGACAAGGACGCCAACCTGAAGGTTTTGAAAGACAAGACGGTGGCCATCCTCGGTTACGGAACCCAGGGACGGGCCCACAGCCTGAACCTCCGGGACTCCGGCATCTCAGTCGTGGTGGCCGAGCTGCCCGGCACCGCCAATTACGCGAAGGCCGTGGCCGACAAGTTCAAGCCGGTCAGCGCCGCCGAAGCCACCCGCAAGGCCGACGTGATCATGATGCTGGTTCAGGACAACCTCCAGCAGATGGTCTACCAGAAGGACATCCAGCCCAACCTCAAGGCCGGCAAGGCCCTGGGCTTCGCCCACGGGTTCGCGATCGTCTACCACCAGGTGGTCCCGCCCGCGAACATCGACGTCTTCATGGTGGCCCCCAAGGGCCCGGGCGGCCTGGTGCGCGACATGTTCGTCCAGTCCAAGGGTGTTCCCTGCCTGGTGGCGGTGGAACAGGACCATACCGGCCAGGCGCTCAAGATCGCCCTGGCTTACACCAAGGCCCTGGGCGGCAGCAAGGCCGGCATCATCGAGACCACCTTCCAGGAGGAGACCGAAACCGACCTCTTCGGTGAACAGGCCGTTCTCTGCGGCGGCGCCACCGCGCTGATCAAGGCCGGCTTCGAAACCCTGGTGGAGGCCGGGTACCAGCCTGAAATCGCCTACTACGAGACCTGCCACGAGTTGAAGCTGATCGTTGACCTGATCAACGAACGCGGCCTGACCGGCATGCGCAAGGGAGTCAGCGACACCGCCGAGTACGGCGACCTGACCCGCGGTCCCCGGGTCATCAACGACCTGGTCAAGGAAGAGATGCGCCAGATCCTGACCGAAATCCAGAACGGGGAATTCGCCCGGGAGTGGATCCTGGAAAACCAGGTGGGACGGCCGGTTTACCACGCGCTTTCCAAGCAGGATGAAAAGCATCCCCTGGAAATCGTCGGCCAGAAGCTCCGGGGCATGATGGCCTGGCTTAAAAAATAAGGCCCTTGCCGGGCCGCCGAACGGGCGGCTGATTTTTCCATGCGCCTCTTCTTCGCGGTGACCGTTGATCCGGCCGCCCGGGCAAAGATTATTACCGGGCGGCCCCTTGAAAATATCTCCAGCCTGCGCTGGGTGAAACCGGAGCAGCAGCACTTCACCCTGTGTTTCCTCGGGGAAGAATCTCCGGACCGGCTCCCGAAGATCATTGCCGCGGGAAAATCGGCCGCCGGGCGCCACCAGGCCTTCCGGATCCGGCTCCGGGAGACCGGGTTCTTTCCCGAGCGGGGGGACCCCAGGATCTTCTGGGTCGGCGTGGATCAGGGCGCGTCCGAGATCGAACGGCTGGCCGCCGACCTGCGGGCCGAGCTCCGGCTGCGTTCGCTGGGCTTCGACGCCCGGCCCTTCATACCCCATCTTACGCTGGCCAGGATCAACGGCCGGCTCACCGGGCCGGACCGGGAAAGACTTCGCGGGTTCTCTCCGGGGACCGCCCTTTTGCCGGTTCCCGGCTTCCGTTTGCTGGAATCGCGCCTGGCCCCGGACGGCGCCAGCTACTTTGAATTGGCCAGCTTCGAACTGTCCGAAGAGTAGGGGGGGCCTGTTTTCTAAAAAAGGAGGCGGGTGGTGGAAGCCAAGAACAAGAGCAGTCTCAACGAGGCCATCAAGGAGATTCAGAAGGAGTTCGGCAAAGGCTCGATCATGCGCCTGGGCGAACGGGTGGCCGAGCGGATCGCCTGCATC
>JAKJFK010000163.1 GCA_022704925.1 candidate division TA06 bacterium
GCCTGGCTCTTCTTCTTCTCGACGAAGGCGTAGAGGTACTCGACGTCGATGGCCGCCTGCTGAAAAACCTCCAGGACCGAGGCCAGCCCGCCGGGACGATCATCCACGCCGACGGCGATCACCTCGGTTTCCCCCACGGTAAATCCTTTCTTCTCAAGTGTTTTCTTGGCCTGGTCCGGGTTGTTGACGATCAGGCGCAGCACGCCGAACTCCAGGGTATCGGCCAGCGAGAGGGCCCGGATGTTGATCCGGTCCGCCTCCAGCCCCCGGAGCGCCTCCAGCAACCGGCCCCGTTTGTTCTCCAGAAAGACCGAAACCTGCTTGACCTTCATGTTTCGCCCCCTTTGCTCGCGTGTCGGTTTCCCTCGAAAAAATGGCGGCCGGAATCTCCCGCCCCCCGGCGCTTCTTCTCCGAAGTCAAAAATCAGTGCTTCCGGCGGCGGCCGGCCTCACATCTGCCGGTTATCGACGATCCGCTTGGCCTTGCCTTCGCTGCGGGGAAGTTTTTTGGGCTCGACCAGGGTGACCTTGACCCGCAGGTTGATGGCATGCTCCAGGTGCTTTTCGATCTGGGAGCGCAACTCCTCCAGCCGCTTGATTTCGTCGGAGAAAATATGCCGGGTCGTCTCCACCTGGATCTCGATCTCGTCCAGCTGGTGCGGCCGGGTTAGAATAATCTGGTAGTGCGGTTCCACCCCCTTGATCTCCAGAAGGGCCTTTTCGATCTGGGAGGGGAAGAAGAGGACCCCGCGCACCTTGAGCATGTCGTCGCTGCGGCCGGTGATCCGGGCCATCTTGATGCTGTTCCGGCCGCACTTGCAGTCCTCCCGGTGCAGGCTGGTGATGTCCTTGGTTCGGAAACGCAGTATCGGGGTCCCCTCGCGGGTAAGCGTGGTCAGGACCAGTTCGCCGGATTCGCCTTCCGGACAGGTCCGAAGCGTTTCCGGGGAGATAATCTCGGGGAAAAAGTGGTCTTCGGCAATGTGCAGGCCTGATTGGCGCAGGCATTCCTGGGCCACCCCGGGACCGATGACTTCGGTGAGCCCGTAGATGTTGAGCGCCTTGAGGTGCAGGCGCCGTTCGATCTCATCGCGCATCCGTTCGGTCCACATTTCGGCGCCGAAACAGCCGGACTTCAGCTTCAACCTGCGGAGGCCGCCCGCCTGTTCCTCGGCCGTTTCGGCCAGGTACAGGGAGTAGGAGGGTGTGCAGGCCAGCAGGGTGGTGCCGAAATCCTGCATCACCTGCAGCTGGCGGGCGGTATTGCCGGCCGAAATCGGCACCAGCGCCGCGCCGATCTTCCGGGCGCCGTAATGGGTGCCCAGGCCGCCGGTGAAGAGCCCGTAACCGTAAGCGTTCTGGATGATAGACTGCGGTCCGGCCCCGGCCATGGTCAGGGCGCGGGCCATCACTTCGCTCCAGAGTTCGATGTCTCCGCGGGTGTACCCGGTGACGATCGGTTTGCCGGTAGTCCCGGAAGAGGTGTGAAATTCGACGATCTCCTCCAACTTGACCGCAAACATCCCGAACGGGTAACCTTCCCGCAGGTCGTCCTTGGTGGTGAAAGGAAGTTTTTCAATATCCTTGAGCGTCTTGATGTGCCCCGGCTTAAGCTTGATCCGGTCCAAGGACTTGCGGTAAAACGGCACCCGGTGATAGGCCAGGTCGACGATCCGCCGGAGTCGTTCCAGCTGGAGCGACTGGCGTTCCTTCAGCGGCACTGCCTCGGCGGCGGGATTCCAGATCATCAGCCTCTCTCCTTTTGGATTTCGGGTTCGCTGAGAAAACGGAGCGGTTCATTTTTGAGCAGCAACTTGGCCTGTTCAACGTCCTCAACCTCGATGATCAGTATGGCGTTTCGATGCGGTTTCATGGGCAGGCCATAGGAATACTCGACATTGATGTTTTTGCGGTAGAGAAGGTCGGCGATGCGGTGGAGGCCGCCGGGAACGTCCTCCATTTCGATCGCCAGCACCTCGTTCAGGGAAATGGTGAATCCTTTCTCCCGGAGGGCCCGGTCGGCCTTCTCCAGGTCGTTGACCAGGAACTTGATCACCCCGAAATCGCCGCTGCTGGCGATATTCATACCCATGATATTGATGCCGGCCTCGGCCAGCACGCCGGTGATGGCGGCGATTTTGCCCGGCCGATTCGAGGCGAAGACAGAAATCTGGCGCACTCCCGTCATAATCCCTCCCTTTCCGGCCGGCCCCGGCCGGATCTTTACATCGTCCGGCGGTCAATCACCCGTTTTCCCTTGCCCTCGAAGGTCGGCAGGGAACCCGGTTCCACCAGTTCGACTTCCGGGCGCACCACGATCTCGGACCGGAGGCGATCGATGATCAGATTCTTTAATCTTATCAGATGTTCGACGTGACCGTCAAAGACCTCGCGCTGGATTTCAACCCGAACGGTCATCTGATCGTACGAATCGAGAATGATCTGGTAATTCTGGGCCACGCCGGAGACAGCCATCAGGACTCGTTCCACCTGCTGGGGAAAGATGTTGACCCCGCGCACGATGAACATGTCGTCGGCCCGGCCGGCGATGCGGGTGATCCGACGATGGGTGCGGCCGCAGGCGCAGGGCTCGGAGATGACCGAGGTGATGTCCCGGGTCCGGTAGCGGATGATCGGCATCGCCTCGCGGTTGAGGGTGGTCAGGATCAGTTCGCCCGCTTCCCCCTCGGCCCGGGGACGGCCGGTCTCCGGATCGACGACCTCCATCAGGAAGTTATCCTCCCAGAGGTGCATGCCCTGCTTGCCGGCGCATTCGAAGGCCACTCCGGGACCGTTCATCTCCGAAAGACCGTAGGAATTGTAAATGTCGATTCCGTAGAGGCTCTCGATCTTCCGGCGCGTTTCCTCGCTGTAAGGTTCCGCCCCGACGTAGGCCCGCTTCAGTTTCAGGTCGCGCGCGGGATCGAGACCGGCCCGAGCCAGGTAATCGGCCAGGTAGAGCAGGTAGCTGGGAGTGATGTGAAGGACCGTGGTTCCAAAATCCCGCATCAGGTCGAGCTGGCGTTCGGTGTTTCCGGGACCGGATGGAATGACCAGGATGCCGACCTTCTCGGCGGCGTAGTGCATCATCAGGGCCCCGGTGAAAAGGCCGTAGGTCATCATGTTCTGGAGGACATCCCCCGGTCCGGTGCCGGTCATCACCAGGCAACGGGCCAGCAGTTCGGCGGCCTGGTCAAGATCGCGCCTGGAGAAGAAGATGGCCTTTGGTTTTCCGGTGGTGCCGGAAGAAGTGTGCAGGCGAACCGCCTCGGTACGCTCCACGGCCAGCAGGCCGTCGGGGTAGCCGGCCCGCAGGTCTTCCCGGGTGGTGAACGGCAAAGCGGTTATGTCTTTGAGCCCGCGAAGATCTTCCGGTCGGAAACCGTTACCGTCCATGGCCTTGCGGTAAAAGGGAACCCGTTCGTAAACCCGCGCCAGGGTGCGGCCCAGCCGTTCCAGCTGGAGCGCGCTCAATTTATCCCGGGAAAGGGTTTCGATTTCTTTCTGCCAGAACATGTTTGCTCCTTGGCCGGGGGAAAGACCGCGAGTCGGCGTCAAAACCGGCGTCCGGCCCGGAAGGCCCGGAGGTTGACCTCCAGGGTCCGGGACGGCACCAGGGCGGCGATCGCCTTCTCCCAGGCGGCGACCGGCAGGTCGAGGTGGCGGGAGAGGGCGCCCAGCAGGACGGTGTTCTCGATCCGGGGGTTGCCGATTTCCCGGGCCGCCTCCGGCGCCGGGACCGCGGTCACCTTGAAACCCCTCTTTTCCAGGGCCTCCGCGGTATCGGAAGGATACCCGTCCCCGCCGCCGGCCGGGGCGATTCGCCGCCGGTTGAGGATCACCCGGGCTCCCGGCCGCAGGTAATCAAGATAACGGAGTCCCTCCAGCTCCTCGGTAGCCACCAGGCGGCTGGCCTCGCCCCGAAGAATCAGGGGCGAGTGCACTTCAAAACCGAAACGCACCTGGCTGATCACGCTGCCGCCGCGCTGGGCCATGCCGTGCAGCTCGGTCTCCTTGACCATCAGGCCGGACTCGAAGGCGGCCTGGGCCAGGATCCGGCTGGCCAGGACGATGCCCTGGCCGCCCACGCCGGCGAAGAGGACGCTGGTTGTCTTCATTGCCAAAAATTTTAACACAGAATCGGGAACCTGACAATGGAAAATG
>JAKJFK010000164.1 GCA_022704925.1 candidate division TA06 bacterium
CGACGCCGGGCTGAACGTCATCTTCGCCGGCCACCACGCCACCGAGACGCTCGGCCCCAAGGCCCTGGCCCGGGAGGTCGGCCGGAAGTTCAAGCTGCCGGTCTCCTTCCTGGACCTGCCGACCGGGCTCTGATCACTTTCCAACCCGAAAGTGGAGTAAAAAAATGGCAGAGGTACCGCTCTACGAGATTTCACGCGACCCGGCCGGAAGTCCGCCGCGGCGTTTCTTCTTCTTCGATGAAGAGCTGCCGGAGGCCGCCTACGGCGTGCGCCGGGTTTACGGACCGGTAAGCAAACATCCGGCCCGACTGGCCGGCAACCCGGCCGGGGTGAACACGGCCACCTTCGCCGGCAGCATCGTGAAGCTGGCCGGGGGCGGCTACCGGCTCTATGCCACCAGTTACCTTTCGGCCGAACGGACCATGGAAATAACGGCCTGGGAGTCGGAGCGGGGCCTGGACTGGAAGCCGGTCCGGATGCCGGGCAGCCAGGCAAGCCGCCTGGGAAAGAACGTCGTCCGGATCAAGGGACTGAAGGACCGGCTGCTCTCCTACCAGCCCCAGGTCTTCCAGCTGGGACCGAAGAACTGGGTGATGTATGCCTGGAACCGGTTTGAGAATAACCACCTTTCCTACCTGCGGGCCGTGAGCGCCGACGGCCTGGACTGGCGGGCGGACACTGCGACAGAACCGGTCTTTTACCACCCGTCCAAGTTCGGACTCGGCGAATGGGTAAGCGGCGTCCCGCTGCGGGAAATCAAGAACCTGGCGATCACCAAGGCCGAGGCGCTGGAGTGCATGCGGCTGGCCAGCAACGATTCGGTCTATCTCTACCATCACCCGGAAACCGGGTGCTACGACGGTTACGCGGTCTGGCTCCACCCGGCGATACCGGACCGGCGGGTCGAGGTCGACAACGCCTCGTCGGTGCTTCGGCTCATCCAGCGGCGCTGGAGCCGGGACGGCCGGCACTGGAGCGACCCGGAACTGGTGATCAGTCCGGACGAACGGGATCCCTGGGACCTGCAGTTCTACTACCTGGCGGTCCAGTGGCACCGGGACTGGCGGATCGGCAGCCTGGGCCGGTACCGGGTCGAGGACGGGCAGCAGACGATGGACCTGGAACTCTGCTTCTCGCGCGACGGCCGGAAGTGGGAACGGCCGATGCGGGCCGGCTTCATACCCCGGCCGCCGGAAAGCAGCGGGGAGATCGACACGCTGATGGTCTATGGTCCGAACACCTGGCTGGACGAGGGAAAGGAGTGGCTCTGCCTCTATACCGGCCATCCGACCCGTCACAACGAGCGGGTCGAAAAGCGGACCGGCCTGCTCGGCGCCCGCTTCCGGAAGGACCGGCTGGCCGGCCTGGCCGCCGACCGGGCCGGCGGCGGATTCCTGAGCGAACCCTTTATCCTGGCCGGTCCGGAGCTGAGGGTGGACGCGGCGGTGCGCGGCTGGCTGCGGGCCGAGTTGTGCGACGCCTTCGGCCGGAAGCTGCCGGGATTCCACCTGATGGATTGCCGGCCGCTGACCGGGGACCGGGAGGCGCACCGGCTGACCTGGAAGAAGGGAAACCCGGGCGACCATATCTACCGAGCCCTGCGGCTGCGCTTCGAGTTCTGCGACGCGGAGATTTATAATTTTTCAGACGAATCCGACTACGGCAGGCGGGAATAGGGAGAAGACATGAACGGAATCGGTGAGATCGCCCGGCTGAAGAGCGGGCGGAGGACGCGGCGGATTTCATCCTACGACGTGAGCGGCCGGAACATGGATTACTGGAAAATCCCGGCCGGCCAGGCCCGGGTCCTGGCCGACATCAAGGGTCCGACCTGCATCACCCATCTCTGGATGACCCAGGCCAACCATTACCGGGAGTGCCTGATCCGGATCACCTTCGAGGAGGCCAAAAGCCCCGGCATCCTGGTCCCGCTGGGCGATTTCTTCTGCCTGGGCCACGGGATCGTCAACTCCTTCCAGTCGCTTTACTTCACCGCCTCGACCCGCAACAACAACCGCTTCAACACCGGCTGCGCCCTGAACTGCTACCTGCCGATGTTCTTCCGGAAGCGGGCGGTGGTGGAACTGGTGAACGAAAGCGAGGAGGAGCACCGGCAGTACTTCTACGTTGATTACGAGGAACTGGATGAAGTGCCGGAAGCGGCCGGGTACCTGCACGCCGAGTTCCGGCGGACCAACCCCTTCGGCGGTTGGGGCCACGAAATCCGGGTGAACAGCCCGGAAGCGGACATCGTCAACAAGGAACGGCCGGCCTGGGAGAATAATTACCTGATCCTGGAGACTAAGGGGCGCGGCCACTTCATCGGCTGCAACCTGAGCGTGAGCAACTTCCAGGGGACCTGGTGGGGGGAGGGCGACGACATGATCTGGGTGGACGGCTACAAGTGGCCGCCCGACCTGCACGGCACCGGCAGCGAGGATTTCCTGAACCAGGCCTGGGGGATGCAGGAGAATGCCTTTCTGCGCAACGGCTCCTCGATCCACGAGTTGAAGAACAACGGCTACCAGACCAGTTACATCTTCTACCCGGAGAACCCGGTCCGGTTCCAGAAGGAGATCCGGGTGAGCATCGAGCACGGCCACGGCAACCACCTGGCCAACGAGATGAGCAGCGTGGCTTACTGGTACGCGGAGAAGCCGGCCGCGGCGGTCAGACCGCCGGCGGTGGCCAGGCGCCTGCCGGTGAGCCGGGACCAGTTCAGCAACCGCTGGGTCCAGCGGCCGGGCGGCACGGTGACGCCCTTCGTGATCAAGTTGAACGGCGAGATGAAGCGGATGAAGGCGGCCTGGCGAAAGAAGATCTCTCCGAAAAAGTAGGCCGGCTCGAAGAAAGGTCACAAAAAAAGGGGGGCGTCTCCGGGCGCCCCCCTTTTTTATTTACAGCCGCCGCTCAGAATTCAACCTTCGGCACGCTCTCGGCGCCGGGGGCGGCCTCGAAATACTCCTTTTCAACATCGAAGGGAAGCATCCGGATGAAGAAGACGATCGGGATGCTCTTGACGGTGCGGTTGTAGTCGCGGACCGCCAGGTTGTAGTTGCGCCGCTCGACCGAGATGCGGTTCTCGGTGCCGGCCAGCTCGTCCTGGAGGCGCAGGAAGTTCTCGTTGGCCTTGAGCTGCGGGTAATTCTCGACCACCACCAGCAGGCGGCTGAGGGCGCTGGAAAGCTCCTGGTCGGCGGCCGAGGTTTCGACGACGCCGCCGGCGGCCATGAGGCGGCTCCGGGCCTCGGTCACCTGGATGAAGAGTTCCTTCTCGTGGCGGGCGTACCCCTTGACGGTGGAGACCAGGTTGGGAATGAGATCGGCCCGCCGCTGCAGGACGTTCTGGACCTGGGACCAGCTCTCGGCCACCTTCTGGTCGAGGCCGACCAGCCGGTTGTACTGGGCCTGGATCACCAGGAAGAGCAGCAGCAGGATCCCGACGGCGACGAGTATGGCGGCGATTCCCTTCTTCATTTCTCCTCCTTTTCCAGGCGGCGGCCGAAATCGGCCATAAATTTCAGGTGGCGGCCGGCCAGCACTTCGAGGCCGGAACGGCGCCGGCGGCCGACCGCGGCGGCAGCCGGCTCGAAGTGGCCGGTCTCCAAGTCTTCGAAACGGCCGGGAAAGGCAAGCCGGGCCGACTCCAGCAGAATGCGCATCGATTTCACCGAGCTCCCCAGCAGGGAGGGAATCTCCCAGCCGAAGAGGATACCCTGGCGGAACCTGATGATATTCTCCTTTATTTCCCGTTCCAGCTGCAAGCGCAGGTCGGCCTTCGACGGGCTCAGGCCGGCCACCGGGTCGGAGCCGTGAAGCACCCGGTAGCGGCGCCGAATAGCCTCGAATTCAACCGGAAAGGTGTCCAGGGACTCCTCCAGGAATTCGGCCGTGAAGAAGAGCGGCACCAGCCGGCGGCGGCGGTGAAATGAGGCAACCAGCCGCCTCGAGCGGAAGAGTTTCTCCGGGTCGTCGCGGCGCACCACCGCCATCAGGTTGAGGTCGGAACGGCCGGGCTGGAAGTCCGGACCCAGGTAACTGCCGTAAAGAAGCAGGCTCTGCAGGTCATTCCCCCAGATTTCAAGCAGTTTCGACTTGAAGGTTTCCAGCACTCTTTCCAGGTCAGCCATGTTTTCTCCTTTAATCCACCGTCACCAGCCGC
>JAKJFK010000165.1 GCA_022704925.1 candidate division TA06 bacterium
CTTTCCAGCCGGCCGATGGAGATGGGTTCGCCGTTGCGGCCCAGCACGCACTTCAGCTGGCACTGGTCCTCCTGGGGACAGACCCGCCCGGTCACCGCCGGCAGCGAGTTGGTGTCGTGCAGTATTTCGAGCGCCTTCCGGAAGTCGCCCTCCCGGAGCGCCTTGATGAAGGCCGGGATTTCGATCCGGACCGGGCAGCCGTCCACGCAGGGCTTCTTCCGGCACTGCAGGCAGCGCCGGGCCTCGTGAATCGCTTCGGCCTCGTCATATCCCAGCGGCACCTCGTTGAAATTTCCGATGCGCTCGGAGGCCGGCTGCTCCCGCATCGGGACCGCTTTCTTTTCAATTGCCATGCTTGGCCTCTTTGCGCCAGCGTTCGAAGGAGACGTTTTCTTCCTCGCGGTAGGTTCCCAGCCGGCTGATCAGTTCATCGAAATCGACCTGGTGACCGTCAAAGTCGGGACCGTCCAGGCAGGTGAAACGGGTCTTGCCGTCCACGGTGGCCCGGCAGGCCCCGCACATGCCCATGCCGCAGACCATCATGGAGTTGAGGCTGACGATGGTCTTGATGCCGAGCGGCCGGGTCAGGTCGGCCACCGCCTTCATCATCACCGCCGGGCTGATGGCGAAGATCCGGTCGGCCGGACCCGATTCCAGCCGGCGGGCCAGGACCTCGGTGACAAAGCCCTTCTCCCCGTAAGAGCCGTCGTTGGTGGCGATCAGCAGCCGGTCGGCGGCTGACCGCATCCGCTCCTCCCAGAAGACGTGTTCCTTGGAACGGAAACCGATGATGGCGGTCACCTCGTTGCCGTGCTCCTTGAGCTTGCGGGCGAGCGGGAAGACCGGGGCGACCCCGATGCCGCCGCCGACCACCACCACCCGGCCGAATTTTTCCACTTCGGTTGGATTTCCCTGGGGTCCCAGAACGTTCATAATGTGGTCGCCGGCCGAGAGCTGGCCGAGCAGGTGGGTGCTTTTGCCCATCTCCTGGAAGACCAGGGTGATGGTCCCGCCGTCCCGGTCGAAATCGGCGATGGTGAGCGGGAACCGCTTGCCCTTTTCGTTGACCCGCAGGATCACGAACTGTCCGGCCTCGGCCTTGCGGGCGATCAGGGGGGCTTTCACCAGGGCGTACTGTATCTTGGGACCCAGGTAATACTTTTCCAGGATTTCGAACATCCGGTTCTCCGGCTTGGTTGGTTGAAAGGGGATGCCTGTGGAACAGAAACGGAAAAACGAGTGTTTAATATATCATAGAACCCAAAAAAAATCAACGTTGCCGCGCTTCCGGGCCGGGTTGGCGGGTTGACCGGAGGCCCCGGCTGATGTTATCATTAATAGGTTTCAAAACGGTCCGTCCCGGCCGCGTTTCCGCCCGATCAACGGCGGCCGGCCGGTGGTTTCCGCAATCCCTGCAGCAACTTTCCGCGATCCGTTTCCGCCAAGTCGAAGATTTGTAACCGGGAGACGACCATGGAATACCAGAAGCATTGTCAACCCCGGCCGGGTCTGAACCGAGTCCTGCCACCCGGCGCCATGGGGTTGAAGTACCTAGAGCTGGACCTGCTTGACCTGGGGCCGGGAGAGACGCACCGGGAGACCCTTGACGGCAAGGAGGCGGTGTTGACCATCCTGGCCGGGTCCGGCCTGGTCGAGACCGGCCAGTTCAGCCGCGAGCTCGGCGGTCGGGCCGACGTTTTCTCCGGCCGGCCGGAAGGGGCCTACCTGGGGGAGGGCGCTGCCTGGTCGATCCGGGCCGTCACCCGGCTCGAGGCCGCCATTTTCCGCTCCCCGGCCGCCGAACGGCTGCCCGCCTACCCGGTGGCCGCCGCCGAGGTGCAGCCGGAAAGGCGCGGCCAGGATCTCTTCGTCCGCCAGGTCTCCGACCTGGTCGGGCTCAGCCGTCCCGCCGGCCGGCTGATCGTGGGCGAGACCCTGAGCGAGCCGGGCCACTGGAGCAGTTATCCTCCCCACAAGCACGACCGGGACAACCTGCCCGAGGAGAGCTTCCTCGAGGAGGTTTACTACTTCCGGATCGCACCGGCCGACGGATTCGGTTTCATGCGTCTCTACACCGAGGACGGCCAGCTGGACCAGCCGATCCTGCTCAAGGACCGCGACCTGGTTTCGATCCCGCGGGGATTCCACCCGGTGGCGGTGGCGCCCGGGTACCGGGTTTATTACCTCTGGGCCCTGGCCGGACCGAGCCGGAACATGAAACTCCGGGAGGATCCCAGCCATGCCCGGCTGGGCGTCAGGAAGGCCTGAAACCGGAAACATAAACAGACGGAATTCACCTTAATTTACAAACGGAGGAACCGGGATGGAGAAGAAGGCGGACATCGGATTGATCGGATTGGCGGTCATGGGCGAGAACCTGGTGCTGAACATGGAATCGCGCGGTTTCACCGTGGCCGTCTTCAACCGCACGGTTGAAAAGGTCGACGCCTTCGTGGCCGGCCGGGCCAAGGGCAGGAAGATCATCGGCTGCCACAGCGTCGAGGAGCTGGCCAGCCAGCTCAAGAGCCCGCGCAAGGTCATGCTGATGGTCAAGGCGGGCGAGGCGGTCGACAACTTCATTGACCTGGTCAAGTCGCACCTCAGCGCCGGCGACATCATCATCGACGGCGGCAATTCGCTCTTCACCGACACCATCCGGCGCACCCGGAAACTGGAGTCCGAGGGCTTCCGCTACATCGGAACCGGGGTCTCCGGCGGCGAGGAGGGCGCCCTGCACGGTCCGGCCATCATGCCCGGCGGTTCGGCGAGCGCCTGGCCGGAAGTCCAGGCCATCTTCGAGAAGATCGCGGCCAAGGCCCCGGCCGACGGCAAGCCCTGCTGCACCTGGATCGGGCCCGACGGCGCCGGCCACCACGTGAAGATGGTCCACAACGGCATCGAGTACGGCGACATGGAGTTGATCGTCGAGGCCTACTACATCATGCGCTATGTCCTGGGCATCCCGGCCGCCGAGCAGTCGGAGATCTTCAAGAAATGGAACCAGGACGTGCTCAGCTCCTACCTGATCGAGATCACCGGGGACATCCTGGGCCGGGTTGATCCGGATACCGGCCGGCCGCTGGTCGAGGTGATCCTGGACAAGGCCGGCCAGAAGGGAACCGGCAAGTGGACTTCGCAGAACGCGCTCGACCTGGGCGTGCCGGCCCCGACCATCGCCGAGGCGGTCTTCGCCCGCTGCATGTCGGCGCTCAAGGACGAGCGGGTCAAGGCGGCCGCCATCCTGCCCGGCCCGAAGGCGAAGTTCACCGGTGATAAGGCGGCTTATGTCGAGGCGATCCACGCCGCCCTCTACTGCTCCAAGATCTGCTCCTACGCCCAGGGCTTCGGACTGATGCGCGAGGCCGCCCGGGAGTACAAGTGGAACCTCGATTTCGGGAAGATTTCCCTCATCTGGCGCGCCGGCTGCATCATCCGCGCCCAGTTCCTGCAGAAGATAGCCGACGCTTACGGCCGCAACCCGGAGCTGGCCAACCTCCTCCTGGACGAGTACTTCCAGAAGAGCATCGCCGAACGGCAGGAAGCCTGGCGGCAGGTGGTCTCCGACGCGGCCCGGCTCGGCATACCGGCCCCGGCCTTCGCCTCGGCCCTGGCCTACTATGACGGTTATCGCAGCGAGGTCCTGCCGGCCAACCTCATCCAGGCCCAGCGCGACTATTTCGGCGCCCACACCTACGAACGGGTGGACCGGCCCGGGACTTACCACACCAACTGGGTGGAGGAAAAATAATGTTTGACGTCAAGGGCAAAGTCGCGGTAGTCACCGGCGCCGGCGGCGTCCTCTGCGGCGGGATGGCCGCTTTTCTGGCCGGGCACGGGATGAAGGTGGCGGTGCTGGACATCTTTGAAGACAAGGCGGCCGCCGTGGCGGCCGCCATCCGGGCTGCCGGCGGGCAGGCCATCTCCTGCAAGGCCGACGTCCTGAGCAAGGCCAGCCTGGAGGAGGCCTGCCGGAAGGTGCTGGACGAGTTCGGCACGGTGGATATCCTGGTCAACGGAGCCGGCGGCAACAAGAAGGAGGCAACCACTTCGCCGGACCTCTCCTTCTTCGATCTGCCGGCCGACGCCTTCCAGTGGGTCTTCAACCTGAACTTCATCGGTTCGGTCCTGCCCTCGCAGGTCTTCG
>JAKJFK010000166.1 GCA_022704925.1 candidate division TA06 bacterium
GCCGCTCACCGAAGGCCGCCGCTTAAGGGGAACGGACGAAAAGCAAAGACAAGGATGGCGGAGGTTGTGATTAAAAGCCGCGTTTTTCCGCCGTCATTCCCGCATGTAGTAGGCGGGAATCCAGTCTTTAAATGCATTTCGCGGATAATTTCGCCGGATTTCTTGGTTTGAGTTTGTGAGGGAATTCAGGGACGGCAATCTGTATGAAGTCCGTTTGTTAACCATCTCTTCAACCAGGGAGGCGCGATGTCGTGGCAAAGGTGGTTGATGCTTCCGATCCTGCTGGGTTTCCTTTCAATCGGTCCCGGCCCGGCGCCGGCGGCCGACAAACCGGCCGGCTTCTTCGTGGAGGCCGAGGATTTCGACGGCCTGGAGGAGTTCGAGATCTGGCAGACGGTTGCCGGCCGCTGGTACGCCAAGGAGCACCTTTACGGTGAGACTTCGGCCCTCGGTGGGGCCTACGCGGTGGCCAACGAGTTCTCGATGGGCGCGGTGATGGAGAAGAAGCTGGACCGCGTCCTGCCGCCGGGCCGTTACCGGGTCTGGCTGCGGATGATTGCCTGGATGGACAGCGATGACGCCATCGAGGTGGAATTGAACGGCGCCAAGCTGGTTTACGCCTGGGATATCAACACGCGGGGCCGCGGTTACCGCTGGATGCCGGGTGAAATTACCACCACCCAGGCCGGGAACCTCATGCGGGTCAAGGCCCTGAAGGGCAACCAGCAGAATTTCGGCGAGACGCCCCGGCCACCCTGCAAGTTCCTGGCCATCGATACCTTCTACATCGGCCCGGCCGACGAGAAGGTCCGGGCGGTGGTCTCGAGCCGCAGCAGTGACGACCTGGTCTTCGGCGACGTTGCGGATCCGGCCGCGAAGCCGGCGCCGGCGGCCGCCGCGGTCCGGCCCGAAACGCCGCCGGCCGGCAACCTGGTCGCCAACGGCAGCTTCGAGGCCGGCATCGGCCACGGCTGGACGCCATTCGGATTCAAGGCCGGCATCCTGGACGCCGCCTTCCTGGATACCGAGGCGGTCCATGGCCATTATTCCCTGCGTTCCCGTCACCCGGTCACCGGCGCCGCCATCCCCCAGTTAATGAGCCGCCTCTACCGGATCAAGGCAGACTCGGTTTACACCCTCTCGGCCTGGTTCCGGGGTGCCAAGGGATTCTCCCTGGGTCTCCTGACCGAAGACGGCAAACCGGTGCTCAGCCAGCCGGCCCGCGGCACCGGAAAGTGGGAGCGGGTCTTCGTATCCGGCCGGGTCGGGCCGGGCGATTACTATATCCTGATCAGCGGCGAAGATTTTTCGGTGGACGCGGTCCAGCTGGAGGCGGCGGAGACGGCCTCCGATTTCCAGCCGGCCGTTCCGGTTGAGGTGGGCTTCAGCCAGGATATGGTCGGCCGGGTTTACTTTGCCGGGGAACCGGCCCGGGCCCGGCTGCTCTGCGCCCTGGACAGGTCCAGCCGCCTGCGCAGCGTGACGGTCGACCTGACCGTTCACGACATCTGGGACCGGGTGGTCCGGAAGGATAAACTTACCCTGCCGGTACGGCCGGGCGAGACGGCCGAGCGCTGGGTTGACCTGAATCCCGGCCGGACCGGGATGTTCCGGGCCGAGGCGGTAGTTGCCGGCCTTCCGCAGGCAAGGGAGGAGACCGTCTTTTCGGTCCTGCCCCGGCCGCGGACGATGGGCATCGATCATGACAGCTGGCTGGGCGTGATGCCCGAGTACAACGAGTATATCCTGGCCTCTCTCCAGCGGGCCGGCTACAAGTGGGTCCAGAATATCCGCGTGGGCAATCCGACCCGCTGGCCTTACGCCGAGCCGGAAAAGGGGCGCATCATCTGGTACGACAACCTGATCGGCCAGCCGGCCAGATACGGCCTGGAGGAGATTTTCCTGCTGCACATGAACTATCCCTCCCTGCCGGCCTGGGTGAAGCCGTCGGTCGCCAACAAGCTGGTGCCGGAGGACATCACGCTCTGGCAGGACTTTGTCCGGCGCACCGTCGAACACTACAAGGATCGGGTCAAATACTGGCAATTCTCCGACGATATCCACCACTACTTCAGCGCCGACGAGCATTACCAGTGCCTGAAAGCCACCTACGAGGCGGCCAAGCAGGCCGATCCGGGCTGTACCTTCATCGGCTGGCGTTTCTACCTGCGCGAGGTGCCGGGCTGGGAGGCGGACCTCGCCCGCACCGAGCCCTACTCGGACATCATCTACGCCGCCGACCGGGTCATGCGGGAGAAGTACCGGAAACCGGCCCACAGCTACCTCTTCTTCCGCGGCACGACCATGTACGACTACTCGACCCTCGGCGATCCGGAGCGCCGGCAGGCCCTGGGCGAACTCCGGCGGCAGGTCTGCCTGGACGTGGTGCGGAACTTCTGCGAACATGCCGCGAATGTCGGGTACGTGGACGCCCTCTTCTTCTACCAGGCCTTCCTGGGCGGCACCCAGCCCTGGCAGACCGGGATGAGCAAGAGAGCCTTCGAACATGACGGCGCCCTGCACCTGGGCGCCATCACCCCCCGGATCGTCGAGCATTTTCTCTACAAGGCCGATTGCCTGGGCCGGGTCAACACCGGTCCGGAGATCCGGGCCTACCTTTTCCGGAAGCCGGGCGCGGCGGTGGCCGCGCTCTGGTCCAACGGCGGCAAGGAGGTGCGGGTCGGCCTGGATAAAAAGCTTAAGAATCTCCAGGTTTACGACGGGATGGGCAACCTTCTTCAGCCGCCGGTCGAATCCGGCCGGCTGGTGATCACCCTGCTGGACACGCCGGTCTTCCTGGTGGCCGAGGGCACGCCGGCCGAGGAGCTGGGCCGCCTTGCCTCCGGGGCGTCGCTGACCCTGCCGATTCCGATCGCCCGGCGTTTCACCGTTCGGGAGGGGCGGCTGGCCATGGAGCTGCTGGTAGGCAACAATACCCGCCAGCCGATTTCGGCCCGGGTCAGCCTGCCGGAGCCGATGCTCTTTCCGTTGGCCGGCGGCGCCGAGACCGAGGTGACACTGGCCGCGATTCCGCCGGCCGGCGAGGGGAAGGCGGTCTTTCCCTTGAAGTACGGCCTGGACCGGAATGGCGAGTTCAAACGCCTGATGCTGGACATCCAGGCCGGGGATTACACCTTCCGGGAGACCTGGCTCCTCTGGCTGCTCAATTCGCGTCCGGCGGCCGCCGGTATCAAGCTGACCGGGGACCCGGCCGCCTGGTCCGGGGTACTGCCGGTGAAACTGGTTACCACCGACCGCAGCGGCGCCACCCGCCGCCTTACCCAGGTGCGCAGCGGCGCCATCACCGGCGAGGAAGCCCTGACCCAGGGCATGGCGCCCATACTGCAGGGCAAGTCCGATCTCTCCGGCCGGGTTTACAGCCAGTGGGATGCGCAGAATCTTTACTTCGCCGCCGAAGTTCTGGACAACAGCGTCGAGAAGGGCGACCGGGTGGACATCTATCTCTCCAACGGCGGGACGCCCCCTTCGGGTCCGGCCGGCCGGATTTTCGACCTTTCCTACCGGGTGGATGAGTCGGGCGCCCGGGCCATCCTGAAGTCCGGTGAAGAGAGCCGGGAGGTGCCGGCGGCCTTCCGGAAAACGGCCGGCGGTTACTTCCTGGAGCTTTCCGTTCCCTGGACGGCCCTGGGTCTGAAACCGGAGGCCGGCCGGCTGCTCGGATTTGACGCCTCCCTGACCGACAGCGATCAGGGTGTCTTTCACGCCCAGCTGGTCTGGTCCGGCGCCGCCTATTCGGCCGGTGACCCGGCCGGCTTCGGGGTGCTGGCCATCGGCAAGTAAACGTCAACGGTAACGGCCGGCGGGCCGGGTATCGTCCGCCGGCCGCTCCGGCGCGGTTTTCCTTTCGGACCGGCGGCCGGTCGGGGAGAAGCGAATGACGGACATCCTGTTGACCTTTGACGTTGAGGATATTTACCGGCCGGAGTCCGAGGGGGGCGACGACCGGATCGGGTGGCTGGCGGAATTGCTGAGCGAGCACGGGCTGCGGGCGCAGTTCCTGCTGATCGGCGACAAGTACCGGCGGCTGATCCGCAACCGGCGCTCCGACATCGCCCGGGCCCTGGAGGCGCACGGGGTGGGCACCCACACCAA
>JAKJFK010000167.1 GCA_022704925.1 candidate division TA06 bacterium
GCCAATACCTTGACCTGGCCGGACCGGGAAAACCGATTGACCGAAGGCGGCTTACCGAAATACGAAAAAAGAAGACGGCCGCCCTCTTCGAGCTGGTCTTCCGGCTGGGGGCCCTCACGGCCGGACGGATCCGAATGGCCGACGACTGGGCCGAATACGGCCGGGACTTCGGCCTGGCCTTTCAACTCTGGGACGACCTGGCCGACGAAAAGAAGATCGAGCCGGCGGAGCGGATGGTCCGGCAGCTGCGCCGCCTGAACCGGGAACTGGAAAAACGGCAGGCCCGCCTGGCCCCGGAGGCCCCGGTGCTGGATTACTTCCGGAATTTTCTCCTGCAAGGGGCCGGGCCGGACCGGTGAACACCGGCGGCCGCGTCTTTTTTATCGCCTTTGCCAATAATGGTATAATAATTATTTTTACGATTTTGATGGTTTTTCAGGTATTGCGGATCCCCGCCTATGACCCGCGGGGATAACGGAGACTTCCGGATCAAAAGGCAGCCATAAAACGATGAGCGCACCGCGGGTATTGATTCTCAGGACCGCCGGCACCAACTGCGACCTGGAGACCGAGCACGGTTTCCGGCTGGCCGGGGCCAAACCGGACCGGGTCCACATCAACCGGCTGCTGGAACGGTCGGTCCGGCTGGCCGATTACCAGGCGCTGGTGATACCGGGCGGCTTCTCTTACGGGGATGACCTCTCGGCCGGGAAGGTCCTGGCCAACGAACTGCGGCTGAAACTCAAGGACGATCTCTTCGCCTTTGCCGCGGCCGGCCGCCCGGTGATCGGCATCTGCAACGGTTTCCAGGTGCTGGTGAAGACCGGCCTGCTGCCCGGATTCAATGCCGGCGGCGGCCGTTTGACGCTGACCTTCAACGATTCCGGCCATTTCGAGGATCGCTGGGTGCACCTGCGCTGCGCGGGTGCCTCACCGCTCCTGGAGGGCCTGCGGAACGAAACCATAAGCCTGCCGGTGGCCCACGGAGAGGGAAAATTCCTGGCCGACGGACCGGAAACCCTGGAACGCCTGAAGGCCAACGGACAGGTGGCCCTTCAATACGCCACGCCGGAGGGAGAACCGACCCTGGAATTCCCGGCCAACCCGAACGGTTCGGAAGCGGCGGTGGCCGCGGTGACCAACCAGGCCGGCAATGTTCTGGGAATGATGCCCCACCCGGAACGATTTCTCTTTTATTACTCTCATCCACGCTGGACCCGGGGCGAGGGGAAATCGCAGGACGGATTGCGGCTCATCCGTTCCTTCGTCAGGTACGCGGCCGCCGGTTGAAAAAAGGCCGGGGCCTTGCCGTCCGGCAAAGGGAGACATGGAAGAAGCTACCAGGAAAACCCAGGTTTTGATCGAAGCCCTGCCTTACATCCTTAAGTTCCGGGACCGGTACAGCGTGGTCAAGTACGGCGGATCGGTGCTGCGCGAGAACCGTTTCATCCGGGCCGTCCTCCAGGACCTGGTCTTCATGTCCACCGTGGGCATGCGGGTCATCCTGGTCCACGGCGGCGGCAGCCGGATCTCCGAGACGCTGGCCGCCCGGGGCATCAAGAGCGAATTCGTCAACGGCCTGCGTTACACCGACTCCAGTACCATCGAGATCATCCGGGAGGTTCTCCTCGAGGTGAACGGGGAAATCCGCCGGACCATCGAGGAACTGGGCGGCCGGACGGCCCTGCTGGACCCGGAATCGAGGGCGCTGAAGGCGGTCAAGCTGAACCGGCCGGGCGCCGACCTGGGACTGGTGGGCGAAATCAGCCAGGTTGACAAAACCTTCTTCGAGGAGTGCGGACGGAACGGGACGATCCCGGTGGTCCCGCCGGTCGCCTTCGGCGCCGACGGATTCCTCTATAACATTAACGCCGACACCGTGGCCAGCCAGATCGCCACCGCCCTCCAGGCCGAAAAACTGGTCTTCCTCAGCGACCAGCCCGGGGTGATGCGCAACCGTGACAACGCCGAGAGCCTGATCTCAATCCTGCGCCCATCCCAGGCCCGGGGACTGATCGAGGACGGCATCATCACCGCCGGCATGATACCGAAGGTGCAGGCGGCCCTGACGGCCATTTCGCAGGGAGTGCGCAAGGTCCACCTGGTGGCCGGCCACATCCCGCACGCCCTGCTGCTGGAAATTTTCACCACCCAGGGGACCGGCACCGAGATCGTACCCGAGGATTACCAGAACGGGATCTGAACCGCGAGGAAAACGGCCATGACCGAAACCGAAGTC
This sequence comes from candidate division TA06 bacterium, assembly GCA_022704925.1. Taxonomy (GTDB): domain Bacteria; phylum Ratteibacteria; class UBA8468; order MWAK01; family MWAK01; genus MWAK01. The sequence goes on from JAKJFK010000167.1 coordinate 2,240, forward strand.
TACCGTTCTTACCAGCGATACATTGTGCCATCATACCAGCGTACACCGCTTTGCCTGGTTTCCGGCCGCGGCTGCTGGGTTACCGACCTGAACGGCCGGCGTTACCTGGACTTCTTCCCGGGCTGGGCGGTCAGCGGACTGGGCCATTGTCATCCGCGGGTGGTGAAGGCGATCCGGGAACAGGCCGGCCGGCTGCTTCACGTATCCAACAATTACCATCACCCCCTCCAGGCGAAACTGGCCGCCGAGATAATCAAGGCCAGTTTTCCCGGCAAATGCTTCTTTGCCAACAGCGGGGCCGAGGCCAACGAGGGGGCGCTCAAGCTGGCCCGCCTCCACGGCCGCCCGGAAGGGCGCTACCAGGTGATCTCCTTCCGGGGCTCCTTTCACGGCCGGACCCTGGCCACGCTGACCCTGACCGGCCAGGCCAAGGTCCAGAAAGGCTTCGCCCCCCTGCCGGCCGGGTTCCGGAACAAGGCGGTCTTCAACGACCTGGCCAGTGTCGAAAAACTGGTCAACCAACGCACCGCCGCCGTCATCCTGGAGCCGATCCAGGGCGAAGGCGGAGTCAAACCGGCCCGGCCGGAATTCCTGGCGGGACTCCGGCGCCTCTGCGACCGGGAAAAACTGCTCCTGATCTTTGACGAGGTGCAGTCGGGCCTGGGACGCACCGGGCGCCTCTTCGCCTTCCAGCACTACGGGATCCGCCCCGATGCCATGACGCTGGCCAAGACCCTGGGCGGCGGCGTTCCGATCGGCGCGCTGGTAGTGGCCGAAAAGTACGCCGACCTGCTGCAGCCGGGCACCCACGCCTCGACCTTCGGAGGCGGTCCCCTGGTCTGCGCGGCCTCCCTGGCGGTCTTCGAAGCCATCCGGAAGGACGGCCTGCTGGAAAACACCCGGCGCCAGGGTGAATACCTGAAAAAGAAACTGGAGAAAATCTCCCCCCTGGTCCGGGAAGTGCGGGGCCGGGGCCTGATGCTGGGAATGGAACTGAAGAAACCGGGCGCAGCGGTGGCGGCCCGGGCGCTGGAACTGGGACTGCTGATCAACTGCACCCAGGGCAACGTGCTGCGCATCATGCCGCCGTTGACGGTAACCCGCCGGGAACTGGACCTCGGCCTGAAGATTCTCAAGCAGGCCCTGGAAGAGGCGGCCTGAGACCCGGACGGAGTTCCCGAAAAGGAGGGCCCCGCTCTGCGGGCCGAAGCGTGAAAAAATGTTCACAATCAAGCCGAAAAAGGATTTCCTGCAGGTGAATGACCTGGACGGTCCGGAGATAACCGGGCTGCTGGATCTGGCCTCGGAGCTCAAAGAGCGGCGCCGGCGCGGTGAGAAGGTCATCCCGGTCCACCGGGACAAGCTGCTGGGAATGATCTTTACCAAGCCGTCCACCCGGACCCGGGTCTCCTTCGAAGCCGCCATCATGGAACTGGGCGGCCGGGCCTTGACTCTGACGGCCGAAGCGAGCCAGATCGGCCGGGGCGAATCCCCCGAAGACACCGGCCGGGTGCTGTCGCGCTACCTGGACGCGGTGGCGATCCGAACCTTCGACCAGTCCGAAGTGGAACGGCTGGCCCGGAGCGCCTCCATCCCGGTCATCAATGCCCTTACCGACCAGCACCACCCCTGCCAGGCACTGGCCGACTTCCTGACCATCCGCGAGAAGGCCGGCGACCTGGGTAAGGTAAAACTGGCCTATTTCGGCGACGGCAATAACGTCTGCCACTCGCTCCTGCAGGCGGCGGCCCGGCTGGGCGTGGAGATGCTGGCGGTCACGCCCGAGGGGTACGAACCGAACCCGACGGTGCTGGCCAAACTTCAAAAACCAAACCGGGTCAAGGTTACCACCGATCCGGCGGTTGACCTGAAG
>JAKJFK010000010.1 GCA_022704925.1 candidate division TA06 bacterium
ACCGATTCGACGATGAACATCGCCTCGAACTGCTCGCGGGTAAGAATGGCGTTTTCGCCGATCACGCCGATGACCACCCGCTCCTTGCCCGAGGAGAGATGGGGGGTGAAGCCAAGGTCCTTGATCTTCTCAAGAACCTCGCGTACGCCTTCTTCAGTCGTGCCCGGTCGTAAGGTTATGATCATCTTCTCTTCCTGTTTCAAGAAAACCGAAACCGGCCTTGACGCCTATTAGAATTATAACCAAAACCAGCAGCGAATTCAACAAAACCGGCGTTCGGGGAAGCGCCGCCGGCCAGAGCCGGCCCCGGAATCCGAGCCACCAGGCGGCCGCCAGCGCCAGGAAATGGAGTCCCTGGTCGATGACGTTGGCCAGCCGCTTCTCCCGCCGCTGGAAACAGCACCGACGCTCCAGGCCGATCTTAACCGCGTCGATGGCCAGGTGGCTGGCGGCCACCGCCGTCAGCAGAAGCAAAACCGCCCGTCCCGGGTAAAGAATGGCCAGGGGCCAGAGCCAGGCCAAAACCACCAGTCCGTGCAGCAGCAGGAAGACCGGCCGGCGCCGTTTCAAAAAGGTCAGGGAGCGGGGCTGGCAAAGGTAGTCGGCGACAACGTGTCCGAAGAGCAGGAGCAGCAGCGGCAGCCGCACCTCAGGGTTCATCGGCCACCGGGTAGGAACCGAGAACTCTCAGGAAAAGGCAGAGTTTTTCCAGTTCCGACAGGGCCTCGCGAACCTCCGGGTCGTCCTTGTAACCGAGAAAATCGACGAAGAAGACGTACTCCCAGGCGCGGCGCTTGGTGGGACGCGACTCGATCTTGGTAAGGTTCAGGCCTTGCCCCTGGAAAGGCAGCAGCATGTCGTGCAGGGCGCCGACCCGGTCCTTGATGGAGAAGAGAATGCTGGTACGGTCCCGGCCGGTCCGGCCGCTGAAGTGGCGGCCGATCACCAGGAAGCGGGTGTAATTGCGGCTGTGGTCCTGGACGTCGCGCACCATGATCGGCAGTCCGTAAAGGGTGGCGGCGATCTCCGAGGCCAGCGCGGCCGCCCCCTTGCGGTTGCTGACCAGGCGGGCCGCCTCGGCGGTGCTCTCGGTTTCGTGCAGGGTCACCTTGACCAGGTTCTCCTCCAGCCAGCGCTGGCACTGGCCCAGCGCCTGCGGATGGGAGTAAACCTCCCGGACCTCCTTGAGGGAACCGAAACCCAGCAGGTGGTGGCGGACCGGCAGCAGGACCTCGTTGACGATCTTCAGGTCGGAATCCATGAACATGTCCAGGGTATGGCTGACCACGCCCTCGGTGGAATTCTCGACCGGGACCACCCCGTAATCGGCCCCGGATTTCTCCACGGCGCTGAAGACCGAGGAGGTGCTCTTCTGGGGAAGGAAGAGGGCCTGGCTGCCGAAAGTCTTCAGGGCCGCCTGGTGGGTGAAGGTGGCCTCCGGCCCCAGGTAGGCGATCCGGGTCGGGTACTCCAGGAAACGGCAGGAGCTGATGACCTCCATGAAGATGGCGCCCACCGCCTCGGAATTCAGGGGGCCGGGGTTCTCCTTCTTCAGCCGTTCCAGGATGCGCCGTTCGCGGGCCGGGTCGTAAAAGGTAAGGCCTTTCTCCTTCTTGAGCCGGCCGATCTCGACAATCCGGGCCGCCCGCTCGGAGAGAAGCTTCAGCAGCTGGCTGTCCAGCTTGTTGATGGCCTGACGCCGCTTTTCGATTTCCTTGTCCATAACTTAGAATTATAATGCAGAAGCTGAAGAAGCGTCAAACTTCCGCGCCCGAATCAAATTTACCAATAGATGAAGCGGTTGAAGAGGGCCTGGTCTTCGCGGGGCAGGGCCGAAACATCGCGGACGATATAGCGGCAATCGTAAACGTCGAGCAGAACCTTGCCCTTCTCGCCGAGGCTCAGGGCCCGGTCCCCGCGCCAGCGCATCTCGAACTGGCGCGGCCCGAAGTTGGTCAGCACGTCGAACATCAGCAGGTTGTATCTGAATTCGATGCTCACAATGCGTTCGATCTCGAACTCGAAGTAATACTGGGCCAGGCTCTTGGCCAGCTGAATCCGGTCCTCGCGGGGAAACTCGATCGGCTCCCGGATCACCCCGATCTCCTCCTCCTGGCCGGAGGGATTCACGTAGCGCAGCGATATGTAGCGGTCCGGTCCGGAGACCGGAAAGCAGAGGACGGCGAAAACGCCGCGGTAAAGCCGGGGCGTCTCCAGGCCCGCTTCGGCCACCTCGGCGTAGAGAAGGTTGTCGATATCCCGGTAGATCTTGACCCGGTCGGCCTTGAGGATGCGGATCCCCACGCCGCCGTAATCCATGACCTTCTTGACCACTGCCGATTCCCGGTTCTTTTCCATGATCTCAGGACTTGAGGTCGAGGCTGGCCAGGGTGGACTGGATCTGGACCAGCCGGTAATAGGTGCCCTGCTTTCCCATCAGTTCGGCGTGGTTGCCGGACTCGACCAGCTGCCCCCGGTCAATGACGTAAATCCGGTCGGCGGTCTTCAGGGTGCTGAGCCGATGGGCGATCGAGATCAGCGTCCGGCCGCGGCCGATGACCTCCAGCGCCCGCTGGATCTCCTGCTCGCTTTCGGTGTCCACGCTGGAGGTGGCCTCGTCCAGGATCAGGATGCGCGGGTTGCACAGCAAGGCCCGGGCGATCGAGATGCGCTGCTTCTCACCGCCGGAAAGACCGGCGCCCCGTTCCCCGAGCGGTGTGTCGTAGCCTTCGGAGAGCTTCATTATGAAATCGTGGCAGTTGGCCGCCTTGGAGGCGTTCAAAATCTCCTCGAAAGTGGCCTCGGGCCGTCCGTAGGCGATATTCTCCCGGACCGAACCTCGGAAGAGGAAAGGCTCCTGCAGGACCAGCGAGAGGTGCTGGAGCAGCTGGGTCTGCTTGAAGTGGCGAATATCCTCGCCGTCGATGAGAATTCGGCCCCGCTGGACGTCATAAAAACGGCAGAGCAGGTTGATGAGCGTGGTTTTGCCAGAACCGCTGCGGCCGACGATGCCGATCTTTTCGCCGGCCTGGATCTTGAGCGAAATGCCCTTCAGAATCGGGTTGTAGGGATCGTAGCCGAACCAGATGTCCTTGAACTCGATGTCGCCCCGGATATCCGGGCAGTCGATCGCGTCCGGAGCGTCCAGGGTCTCGGAGGGCATGTCCAGGATTTCGAAGATGCGCTGGCTGGCGGTGGCGAACTGGGTGACCCAGTTGGAGAACATGGCCAGGCTGCCCAGGGGCGCGTAAAACATGCCGATGTAACCCAGGAAGGCCATCAGGGTGCCCAGGGTGATCACGCCCGAGAGCACGTCCCGGCCGCCCACGAACCAGATGATCAGGCCGCCCAGTCCGAAGAAATAGGCCATCACCGGCGAAAAGGCGCCGACCCGGGTGTCCACCCGGATGCGGGCCTCGCGCAGGTAGTCGACCGAACGGTTGAAACGGCTGGTCTCCCGCTGCTCCTGGCCGAAAACCTTGACCAGCCGGATGCCGCTCAGCACGCCGTTGAGCATGGCGCCCAGCTTGGAGTTGCTCTCCCAATACTTGTAGTAGTTCGGGTAAATGCGGTTCCAGAAGAAGAGGGTCCCGATCACCACGAAGGGGATCGGGATGAGCACGAAGAAGGCGAGCCGGGCGTTCAGGTAGAAGAGCATGACGCCGATGAAGAGGATCAGCAGCAGGTTGACCAGGAAGCCCTGGGTGACCTGGGTGACGAAGCCGTGCATCACTTCCACGTCGTTGATGACCCGGCTCATCAAACTGCCGACCTGGACCCGGTCGTAGTAGGCCACCGACATCTCCTGGAGCTTCTGGAAGAGGCGTTTGCGGATGTCGTTGGTCATCGCCGTCCCGACCCGCGGGGTCAGCTGGCTGATGATCACGTCGATTCCGCGGCGCAACAGGGCCGCGCCGGCCAGGGAGGCCACCAGCCACAACAACCATTCCGGGTGGGACTGGCTGCCGAGCACGTTGTCGACCAGGATCCGGGTCAGGTAGGGCGGCAGCATGTCCAGGACGATGCCGGCGATCATGCAGAGGAAGAGGGCCAGCATCAACCACCGATAATGCCAGAGGATGGCGAACATGCGCTGGAAGACCGCCCCGTGCTTGACGCAGCGGCGGCAGGGGGCGCCGGAACGGGGCAGGATCAGGCCGCACTTCGGGCAGAAGTCCTCATTCAGCTTGAGCAGGGCCTCCGGCTGGATCGGTTCGTTGTTTCGAATCCGCTTAAGTTGAACCACCACCCGCTGGAAGCGTTCGCGGAACTCGTTGGTGAACCGGACCAGTTCGAAGGGAGTCTTCTCCACGAAGACCCGGACCGAGGTGGAGCCGATGCTCGGGTGGAGGTCAAAATCGTTGGTGACCGCGTAGGCGTAAGGACCGCGCAGGGGCCGGTCCGGGACGGCCGGAACGGCGACCACGTGCTTCGTCCCGGCCAGCAGCCAGACCGGCTCGATATGGCCAAGTTCGTCAAGGTCGGCCTCGGCCGCCAGCAGGATCTCTTCGTCCTGGATGGCGGTGTCCTGGAGACGCTGGAGAATCAAGCCTGGGATCCGGTCCACCGACCCCAGGACGATCGGCGTCTCAACCGGGCCGGCCGGCTCGGGGGCGTTGTTCACTTGCCACCGCGGCCGGAGGGACGGCGCGAGAGGAGCGTCCGTTTGCGGCCGGTGAGTATCTGCACCTCGACCCGGGTGCCCAGGAGCAGCGGAAACGGCGGCTGGTCGACCGCCACCTTGGCCGGGATATAGGTCTGAAGCCCGGGGCCGGATTGGCTGCGGGCATACGTGCCCAGTTCAATCACCCGGCCGCTCGCGTAGCCGTAACGTCGCGAGAAGAGGCTCGAGTAAACCCGGACGGGTTGGCCGACCTCCACGCGCAGGGAATCGACCGGGTCGATCCGCACCGAGAGACGGCGTTCCCGGCCGGTGGAGAGGACAAAGATGAGATCGCCGTTGCCGACCCGGTCGCCCAGTTTTTTCTCCTGCCGGACGATCTGGCCGTCGGAGGGGGCGGTGATCAGCATCAGCTCGGCCCGCTTGCTGGCGGCCTCCAGCATGGAGGATTTCTGAACCTGCTCGGCCTCCCACTGGCCGGAGGAGATCCGGCTGACCGAAAGCTCCTTTTCGGTCATCTCGATGTCGCGGGTGAGCTGCTCTATCCTTATGGCCCGTTCATTCTTCAGGGCGTGCAGCCGGGCTCCAGCTTCGGCGTAAACGGAGCGGGACAACTCCAGGTTGGCCAGAACGTTTTCGTACTCGGCGGCGCTGACCACACCCTGCTGGAAAAGGTTCTTCGAGCGCTTCTCGTCCTTGCTGCGCTGGTCCAGGGTGACGCCGGCGGCCTGGATGCGTTCCTGGAGAACCCGGACTTCCGAGTCGTCGCCCTCAAAGATCGCCTTCTCCCGCTTCAGGCGTTCGTACTTGACCGCCAGCATTACCAGCCGCTCGTTCTCCTTCTGGAATTCGCGGTTGGCGTTTTCGAACTCGTAGCGCTTATTCTCAACATCGCGGAAAATATCCAGTTCCTCGGGCCAGATGCTTACCAGGAGCTGTCCCTGCTTGATCTCCTGCCCCTCGGAAAAGGGCAGCTGATCGATGGTGCCGGTAAGCGGAGCCTTGATATAAAGGATGTTGAGCGGTTCCACCTCGCCGCCGGCCCGGACCACGTCCTCAAAGCGGAAGAGAAGCAGGAAAAGCACAACCGCGGCCAGGACGGCCAGCCCGATCGTCATCCGGCGGCGGCCCGCCCGTTTCCGGGCGGCCGCTTCCTCCTGGCCGTTGCGCATCAGGCTCGATCCGTCATACAACCAGGGCGGCTCGTCGCTCTCCTTCTCTTCCTGCCACTTGAAACGGCTCTTCTTCATTGCTTGCGCCTCGGTGAAAAACAGTAATTTCTTTTTTCAGTTTATGAAAATCTTCAGAACAGCCGCCAGCTCAGCCTGGGCGACGTCATCGCAGGTAACCGTCCGGCCGATGGCCGCCGGCAGGACAAATTTAACCCGGCCATCCTGCTTTTTCTTGTCATGAAGCAGGGCGGACAGGACTCCTTCCAGCGGACACCCGGCGGCCCGGGTCCGGAAACCGTAGGCGGCCACCAGCCGTCCCAGGCGGTCGGCCGCGGCCGACGCCAGCAGTCCGCGGCGCCGGGCCAGTTCCGCCTCCGCCAGCATGCCCAGGGCCACCGCCTCGCCGTGGCGGAAACGCCGGTAACCGCCGGCCTTCTCCAGGCCGTGACCCACAGTGTGGCCGAAGTTCAACTCCCGGCGCAACCCGGTTCTTTCGAGCGGATCGGCTTCGACCAGTGCGCGCTTGACCCGAACCGCGGCCGTAACCGCGCGCCGAAGCAGGTACGGATCCCGCCTTTTAAAACCATCGATCCCGCGCTCCATCAGATCGAAAAGGTCCGGGTCGCGGATGACCCCGCACTTGATGATCTCGGCCAGGCCGCTCCGGTAATCGCGGAACGGCAGGGTCGCCAGGGTATCCAGGTCGCAGTAGACCAGCCGCGGCTGGTAAAAGGTTCCGGCCAGGTTCTTGCCGGCCGGCAGATTCAACCCGTTCTTGCCGCCGATGGCCGCGTCAACCTGGCCCAGCAGGGTGGTGGGAACGTTTACCAGGGGCAGACCGCGCAGGAAGGTGGCCGCGAAGAAGCCGGCCAGGTCGGTGACGACCCCGCCGCCCAGGGCCAGCACCAGCGAAAGGCGTTCCAGGCCGGCCTCGACTCCGGCCGCATAAAGACGTTCGAGCCGGTAAAGCGACTTGGTCCGCTCACCCGGCGGCAGGACGGCCGCGGCCGTCCGCCAGCCGGCTCCGGAAAGATCCCGGAGAAGTTTCGCGCCGTAAAGTTCGTGGACGCGCCGGTCGGTGATCAAAAAGAGCCGTCCGACCCCGAAAATTGAGAGGCGGCCGGCCAGATCGTCCAGGCGGCCGCCAATCACTACCGGGTAACTTTCACGCCCTGATTTTATCCGGATCTCGGATTCGTTACCGCTATCCTGAGAATTTCTAACCATTTTAAAGGGCTACCAGACTTCTCCGCCCTTCCCCGCTTTCAAAAGCGGCCCGGGAAAAGCTTCCCGGGCGCGCCTCCTTAATTATTATATAAATTTTAACCTCAGCGCAGCTAAAAATCAAACCGCCGGCCGCCGGCGCCCCTTTCTGCAAGTCAGCGACAGATAATGGAAGCTTCCGACCAGGCAGACGGAGGCGCCGAAGATCACCGCCGCCGGGGCGCCCCAGAACTGGGCGATCGTACCGGCCAGGAAGGTCCTAAAGGGCATCAGGCCCGAAAATACCATGGTGTAGACACTAACCACCCGGGCATGCAGATGTTCCGGCGCCATCTGCTGAAGGAGAGAGTTGATGGTCACCGCCTGGACCACCGCTCCCCAGCCGACCAGCAACAGCATGCCCATCGAAAGCCACAGGTACCGTGAGCAGGCCAGTCCGAACAGGCCGGCAGCCATTACCAGGCCGCCCAGGCTTACCTGGCGCTCCCGGTTCGGGTGGTGGCTGAAGAGCATGCCGCTGAACGCACCCAGCAAAGAACCGATTCCCAGCGAAGACATCAGGTGCGCCAGGCCCTTGACCCCGGCGTTGAGCACGTCGCGGGCGAAGACCGGCATCAGCGTGTGGCCCATGAAACCGAAGACGCTCAGAATCGCGGCCTGGAAGAGCAGCGTCCGGACCGGCCGCTCCCGCCAGACATGCTCCAGTCCCTCCTGGAAGAGTTCCCGGACCGGCCTGCGGATCGACGGCCGGGGCCGGTCGGTATCTTTGATCAGCACCAATGCCCAGATAGCGGCCAGGAAGCTGGCCGAGTTGATGTAGAAGACGCTGGCCATGCCGAAGGAGGCGATCGCCAGGGCCGCCAGCACCGGTCCGATGATCCGGGAGGTGTTGAAGTTGGCCGAGTTAAGGGCGATGGCGTTGGAGAGGTCCTCCCGGGAGGCCAGGTCAACCACGTAGGACTGGCGGACCGGCGCGTCGAAGGAGACCAGGACGCCGGTCAACCCGGCGATCAGGGCGATGTTCCAGAACCGGACCAGGCCCAGGGTGACCAGAACCGCCATCACGAAGGCGCTCACCATCAGGCCGCTCTGCATGACCAGCAGCAGGCGCCGCTTGCTGACATGGTCGGCCAGCACCCCGGCCGGCAGGGAGAATAAAAGCAGGGGCAGCCCGCTGATGCTGCTGACCACGCCCAGCATGAAGGCCGAGTCGGTCACCTGGAGGGTAAGCCAGCCGAAGACGGTGTTCTGCATCCAGCCGCCGCAGGAACTGATCGCCTGGCCGATCCAGAAGAGGCGGAAGTTGCGATGGCGCATCGCCGAGAAGGCGCGGCCAAACCCGTTTAATAACGGCCCGGCCGAGTCCGGCCCGGCCGGTTCGGTAACCTCTGTTTTTTCACTCATGTCGATGTTGCCAAGCGCAACCTGGGTAAGCAGGACGGGCGCCGAAGACGGGGCGTTCGAAACACCCGGGGCCTTGAATGAACGAAATCGGCGGCGGACTTTTTTCGGGCGGACGGCGGCTATAAAGAAATCGGTCGGGTCTTCAAACCCGGCCGCCGATCGCTGGTCCCACGTTGAGATTTTACCTCTTTCCGGCTCAAAAATCAAACCGGCGGCCGCCGCCGCCGGCAAAAAATCCGCGGCCGGAACTGATCGGCGGCCCGATCCGGAAGCGCCGGGATCGGTTCGGTTTACAGCAGGTCCTGCTCGGTAAAGCTGAAGTACGGGGGCTGATCCCCGAAGATGACGTGGTCCAGCAGCTTCAGCCCGAGCAGTTCGGCCGCCTCGTTGAGACGGGCGGTGAACTCGCGGTCCTCACGGCTGGGCGAAGGGTCGCCGCTGGGATGGTTGTGCATGGCCACCAGTCCGGAGGCGAATCGCCGGCTGGCTTCGTTCAGTATCTCGCGAAGGACGGGATAGGCGCCGTTGGTGGTGCCCTGGACGATCTCCCGGTCCTCGATGATCCGGTTCCGGCCGTCCAGCAGCAGAACCTTGAAGACCTCGTGTTTCAAATCGCGCAACCGGTCCCGGTACGCCTCGACGATATCGGCCGGGGCCGAGATCTTCCGGCGGGAGGCGCGGACCTCAACCTCCCGGAACCGGCGGCCGATCTCGAGGGCGGCCCGGATGCGGGCCAGCTTGGCCGGCCCCATCCCCTTGAATTCGAGCCAGTCGCGCGGGTCGGTATGGCTCATTTCGCGGAAGGTTTTGAAACGGGCGAGAATCCGGCGGGCCAGGGTCAGCGCATCTTCGCCGACCCGGCCGCTGCCGATCAGGATCGCCAGCAGTTCGGCGCCGCTCAACTGGTGCTCGCCCTGGCGGAAGAGTTTTTCACGCGGACGGTCGTCGGAAGGCCAGGCGGCGATGCCGGAACGCCGGCCGCCCTTACCGGCCGCGGTTGACGGTCTCCTGTTGTCGGCCATGTTGAAGCCCCCTGTCTTCAAGTTTTTTTGACTCTTCCGGGGGACAGGGCCTCAAACATCGCCGCCAGCGGCGCCGGCCGGCCGGTCCACAACTCGAAGGAAATCGCTCCCTGGTGGACCAGCATTCCAAGCCCATCCACCCGCTTCAAACCGCGCGCGGCGGCCGCTTTAAGCAGGTCGGTTTCCCGGTGATAGATGAGATCGCAGACCGTCAATCCGGCCCCCGGCAGTTCACCAGCCGCGAAGAGAGGCGGATCACCCGGTTTCAGACCGACCGAGGTGGCGTTGACCAGGACCTCGATCCCGGCCCGCTCCAGCAAGGCCGCCCTCGTCTCGAAGGCACCGACGTTGATCCGGCCGGCCGGATGGAAACGGGCCAGTTCGCCGGCCAGCCGTTCCGCCCGGCCGGCGGTCCGGTTGACCAGCCAGAGTTCGGCGCCGGCCTCGGCCAGGGCGAAGGCCAGGGCGCGCCCGGCCCCGCCGGTTCCCAGCAGGAGCACTCGGCGGCCGGCCGGGTTCACTCCGGCCGTCTCTTCCAGGGCGCGCAGGAAACCGCTGCCGTCGGTCGTCTCTCCCCGCAGCCGGCCGTCCCGGTTCACGACCGTGTTGACTGAACCGGTGCGTTCCGCCAGCCGGGAGAGTTCGTCCAGACAGACTCCGGCCCGTTCCTTGTGCGGAATGGTCAGGTTGGCGCCCAGCAGGTCCAGGCCCCGAACCGCGGCCAGGGCCGCGGGCAGCCGTTCCGGCCCGACGTCGAAGGCGAGGTAAACCGCGTTCAGGCCCGCCTGGCGGAAGGCCGCGTTCTGGAAGACGGGCGAGAGGCTGTGTCCAACCGGGTGGCCGAAAAGCGCCGCCAGCCGGGTCCGGGAATCCGCCCCCGATCTTCCGCTGTTCATCCTGGCGTCTCCGGTCATCACAGGCCGGCGGTCTCGGGAAGGCCGGCCATCAGGTTCAGGTTCTGGATCGCCTGGCCGGCGGCGCCCTTGACGAGGTTATCCAGGGCCGCCACCAGCAGCAGCCGGCCGCCCTTGAGCGGCTGCCAGCCCAGGTCGCAGAAATTGGTGTTGACCACGCCCTTCAGTTCCGGCAGCCGGCCGGCCGGATGGACGCGCACGAAAGGCGCCGACCGGTAGGCCTTCTCCAGTACGTCGGCCGTCGAGGCCGGTTCGAGGTCCGGCTGGAACCGGCAGAAGATCACCTCCAGGATGCCGCGCTCGAAACCGGCCACCTGGGGAATGAACTCCAGGTCCAGGGGATGCCCGGTCAAGCGGGAGAGCACCTCGAGAATCTCGCCCTGGTGCGGATGGTTGACCACCTTGTAAGGACGCAGGTTGTCGACCACCGAGTAGGCGGTGGTGGTACTGGAAGGCGTGCGGCCGGCCCCGGAGAAACCGGAGACGGCGCTCACCAGCGCCTCGGGCTCGACCAGGCCGGCCTTCAGCAGGGGCAGCAGGGCCAGCAGAACGCCGGTGGCGTAGCAGCCGGGATTGGCGACCAGCCGGGCCGCGCGCAGCTCCGGGGCCAGGAACTCCGGCAGGCCGTAAACGGCCTCCTTAAGAAATTCCGGGGCGCCGTGCTTTTCGTGGTACCAGCGTTCGAACTTCTCCGGGGAACCCAGGCGGAAATCGCCCGAAAGATCGATCAGCCGCACCCGGCCGAAGAGTGCGCGGACCTGGGCGAAGGAGTTCGGCTGGGGTTTGGCCAGGAAGACGAAATCGCACTCCCGCGCCAGGCGTTCCGGATCATAGGCCTGGAAACGGCGACCCTCGTACCCGGGCAACCCCGGGTGGGCGGCCGCGTAAGGTTCCCCGGCCTGGCTCTCGGAGGTCACCAGGGTCACCTCGAGGGAGGGGTGGCGGAGCAGCCAGCGAAGCAGTTCGCCGCCGGTGTAGCCGGCGCCGCCGACAATTCCTGCGCGCACTTTCTTCATCTTTGCCTCTCTCAACTGTGCCAGGGGCCGGCGTAATTTTCCAGCGCCCGGCAAAGCGCCTCGATATTAGCCAGCGGCACGTCGTGGGCGATTTCGGCGTGCAGCAGCAGGCCGCCCTCGGGCCGGTTCAGAACGCGGACCGCCTCCCGGACATGCGACTCCAGCCGGGCCGGTTCGGCAAAAGGGAACAGCTGGCGGTCAAGGTCCAGGCTCAGGCAGACCCGGCCGCGGAAGGGCCGCAATCCCTCCAGGGTGTTGGCCCGGAACTGCGGGTTGAGTATGTCCACCCCGGTCTCAACCAGGTCACCGATGATATCCACGATCCGGCCGTCGGAGTGAAAATAGACCAGAACCCCGGCCGCCCGGCAGGGTCTCAGGACCCTCCGGTAGGCCGGCTTGAGCCATCGGCGCCAGGCGGCCGGGCTGATGGCCAGCGACTTCTGCTGGCCGAGGTCGTCACCGAAGTATATCATCTCGGTGCCGACGCCGACCATTTTTTCGACCAGTTCCAGGTTATGGGCAACCACCAGCTCCAGCAACTTTTCAAGCCGCGGCTCTTCGGAACCCAGGTCAAGCATCAGGTTGGTGAAGCCCCGCAGATAGTAAAGCCACATGTAGATGAACCCGTGCGGCACGGTGGTGCAGGCCAGGCCGCCCCGGCCGGTCCGGGCCGCCAGGGATCCGGCCAGGGCCTTCCAGTCACGCCGGCCGCCGGACGAATCGAGGTCCGGCGACGGCGGCCGGTAATCAGCCAGGTCCTTCCAGTCACGCAGCGGCGCTTCGGCCTCGCGCGGAATCGAGCCCAGCCCGGCCTCGATATTATCCCAGACGATGCCCCAGCCATCGCGCCGGGTGCCGGGAGCGAAACGCGGACGCGAGACCGCCCGGCGGAAATCCCCCGGCCGGTAATTGGAAAACATCACCGGGTGGGCCAGCACGATTTCCTCGAGGGCGGCGCCGTGCCTCAGCCAGGCCGAGAGCTTGATGTCGATCACCGCCGGCACCCAGTCCGGCCGCTCAAAGGAGACGGCCTTCAGGAAGTTGGCGGTATTGGGGTCGCGGGATTGTTTCACCTGCTTTCCGGCCGGGGAAGTCATCGCCGGCTGACCCCGCGCCGGGCCGGTTCCTGACCGTACCCGCCGCCCTGGTAACGCCGGTTCCACTTCCGGACTTCGGCCGCCGCCAGGCCGGTCAACTCGCGGCCGGCCGACCGGCCCAGCAGGAGCGCAAAACAATTCAACCGGGCGAAATACTCCGCCAGCCGGGCGGCCTTGACGGCGGCGACCGGGTCCGGGCCGAAGGCAAAAAGGCCGTGTCCGCCCAGGATGACCGCCGGGCAGCCCGGCCGCCGGGCCTTGAGAATCGCCCGGCCGATCCGATCGCCCCGGTTGTCGGCGTAAGGGGTCGCCGGAATCTCGCCACCGAAGACGTCGGCCTGGCCGGTGGTCAGGCAGGGGACGGCCAGCCCGGCGGCGGCGAAGGCGGTGGCGAAGGGCGAGTGGGTATGCACCACGCCGCCCAGACCCGGAACTTCCCGGTAAAGAAAGAGATGGTGCGGCCAGTCGACCGACGGCCGGCCGCGGCCGGCCACCACCCGGCCGGAAAGATCCAGGGTGACCAGATCGGACCGCTTGAGCCGGTCGTAGGGCACCCCGCTCGGCTTGATGATCATCCGGCCCCGGCCGGGATCAAAACCGCTGGCGTTGCCCTGGGTGGAAACGACCAGATCCCATTCCGGCAGCAGCCGGTTCGCCTCGAGAACCGCCGATCTCAGGTCAGCCATCGCACGCACCCTCAGGAAGCGTTCGAAGCGCGCTTCAATTTAAGCAGGTCCTTCATCACCCCGGCCAGCGGACCGGCCGGCCGGCCGAAGCCGTCGTGAAGCTGGCGGTAGAGCCGGTAGAGTTCCCGGTAGACCGGGACCGCCGCCGGTTCGGGCCGGTAATCGGCGGCTTCAAAACGGCAGCAGCGGTCCTGCCCGGCCGGGATGTCTTTAAAGGCCCCGGCGGCCACCGCCCCGGCTATGGCCGCGCCCAGGGCGCAGGTCTGTTCGGAACCGGCCACCCGGATCGGCCGTTCCAGGATATTGCTGTAAATCTGCATCAGGAAAGGGTTCTTGCGCGAGATGCCGCCGCAGGCGATCACCGCGCCGATCGAAATGCCGCCGGCTTCGATCTGGTCGACGATCACCCGGGCGCCGAAGGCGGTGGCCTCGACCAGGGACCGGTAGACCTCCTCGGGACGGGTCCCCAGGGTCTGCCCCACCAGGAGACCGGTCAGCCACTGGTCGACCAGGATCGAGCGGTTGCCGTTGTTCCAGTCCAGGGCCAGCAGCCCGCTGGATCCCGGCTTCAGGCGGGCCGCCTTCTCCGTCAGCCACTGCTGGCCGTCCCGGCCGGCGGCGGCCGCTTCGCGCTGGTAGCCGGCCGGCAGAAAATGGCCGGCGAACCAGGCGAAGATATCCCCGACCCCGGACTGGCCGGCCTCCAGGCCAATCAGGCCGGGTATGATCGAATCCTCGGCGAAACCGCACATGCCCTCGATGGCCTCAAGCCGGGCCTCGGCCGCCGCCGGGAAGACCATCAGGTCGCAGGTGGAGGTGCCCATCACCTTGACCAGCCCGTTCTCCCGGATGCCCGAACCAACCGCGCCCAGGTGGGCGTCAAAGGCTCCGACGCTGACCGGGCAGCCGGCCGGCAATCCGGTGCGCCGGGCCCATTCCGGACTCAACCGACCGGCGGAAGCGCCGGCCGGAAAGACCCGATCGTAAAGACGGGCGCGCAACCCGGCCAGGCGCGGATCCAGCCCGGCCAGAAATTCCTCGTCGGGCAGGCCGCCCCATTTCCGGCTGTAAAGGGCCTTGTGGCCGGCGGCGCAGGCGCTGCGCCGGATTTCTCCCGGCGCGCCGGCGCCGCAAAGCTGGGCCGGGATGAAATCGGCCAGTTCCACGAAACCGGCCGCCGCCCGGTAGACCTCCGGATCCTGCCGGGCCAGGCGGAGAATCTTGGCCCAGAACCATTCCGAGGAGTACCGGCCGCCGCAGTGGCGCAGGTAATCCGGCCGGAGACGGCCGGCCAGTTGGGTCAACTCCTCGGCCTCGGCCACCGCGGTGTGGTCCTTCCAGAGCCAGGCCAGGGCGGCCGGATTGTCCCGGAAGCGGTCCTGAAAGCAGAGCGGCCGGCCGGCACCGTCCACCGGAATGGGCGTGCTTCCGGTGGTGTCGACCCCGATGCCGAGCACCCGTTCCGGCGCGAAGTCCGGATCGGCCGCCTTCGCCCGGGCCAGAACCTCCTTGAGCACCGCCGCGCTTCCGTCCAGGTAATCGGCCGGGTGCTGGCGGGCCAGGTGCGGGTCGTCGGCCGCACCGATCACGCCATCGGTTCCGTGCTGATAATTCCAGACCGCCGTGGCGGTCTCGGCGCCCGAATCAAGCGAAATCAGCAGCGCCCGAACCGAGGCGGTCCCGAAATCGAGGCCGAGGCTGTATCCGTTGCCCATGCTTCAATAAATCATTTTTTTGACCACGTCCAGGGTCCGGCCGGCGTCGCCGGTGGCCTGGGCGGCAACCAGCGCCTTGCGTTCCCGCCAGATGAGGAGCGCCTTCTTGAGACAGTTGGCAAACAGCTCGCGTGACAGGGACATGGCCTTGACCGGGTCCAGCCGGTAGGTGAACTGGTCCTCGCCGAACCAGCCGCGGTAGCCGGTATCCAGGGCCGCGTAGCAGAAGTCGACCATCTGCCAGAGGTTGGCGGTCCCGGCCACCCGGTCTTCGTCGTTGGAACGCCACTTGGCCGAATTGACGTGGAAGTTGACCACCGGTACCCCGAACTCCTTCGCCACGTAGAGATTGAAGGCCGGTTCCAGGCCGTTCATCATCTCGTGACCGTAATCAACCGCCACTCCCATGTTCTGCCCGCCGCAGGCCTGGTTGACCTTGCGGGCCACCAGGACCGCGCAGTGGGTGGTGGGAATGATCATGTGCCCCTCGCGCGGCTCCTTCATCTTGGCCTCGATACCGAAACGCAGGCCGAGTTTCTTGGCCCGACGGTTGATCTCGATGCAGGCCTGGACAAACCGTTCCAGCAGAACACCGTAATTGGCCTCGAAATTATAGTCCCAGCCGTCGGCGCCCGGCCAGAGAGCAACCGAGGTGCAGCCCAGTTCCCGGGCGATCTCGGCCCCCTGGATGGTGATTTCCAGCGCCTCCTCCCGCACCTTCCGGTTCGGATTGGTCACCCCGCCGAACTTCCAGTGCGGATCGGTCCAGAGGTTGGTGTTCATGTTGGTCGGCACCAGGCGGTACTCCTTGAGCGCGTCCTTCACCTCGGCGATCCGGGCCGGATTCTTGCGCCGCCGGGCGTCGATGAAGATGTTTTCGTGAAACTCGACGCCCTCGATGCCGGCGGCCGCGATCCGCTTCAACTGGCTTATGATGTCGGACTTCAGGCCCGGGTTGTAGCCCACGGTGGCGAAGCGGTCAAGGAAACCGCCGGCGCACCAGTGGCCGGCCGCGAACTTGACCTCAAACTCCTTGAAGAAGACCCCGATCCGGTCACCCTCGAGATAGCCGGCAAACTCGACGTCCAGTTTTTTCAAGCCCCGTTCATTGACCTGCATCGCTGCCTCCCTTTTTCTTTGGGTCCGCCGCCCCGGATCGGAACCGGATGGCCCGGCCGTCGAAATCAATCGTCACCCGGCCGCGGCGGGAGATATTGCCGGAGATGAGTTCGCGCGCCAGCGGGTTCTCGATCTCCCGCTGGATCAGGCGCTTGATGGGGCGGGCGCCGAAGACCGGGTCGTAGCCCTCCCGGGCCAGGTACTCCTCCACCGCCGCGGTGGTCTCGATGGCAATCTCCCGGGCCGCCAGCCGGTCGCGCAGGTAGCCCAGCTGCAGTTTCACGATGGCGCCGATCTCCCCGCGTCCAAGCGGGTGGAAGATGATCACCTCGTCGATCCGGTTCAGGAATTCCGGCCGGAAGGTGCGGCGGAGCTTCTCCAGCACCAGGTTGCGCGACTTCTCCTCGGCCCCGCCGACTTCCTGGATGTACTCGCCGCCGAGGTTGCTGGTCATGATCAGGATGGTGTTCCGGAAATCGACCACCCTCCCCTGCCCGTCGGTAAGGCGGCCGGCATCCAGGACCTGGAGCAGGATGTTGAAGACGTCCTGGTGCGCCTTCTCGATTTCGTCCAGCAGGATGACCGCGTAAGGCCGGCGCCTGATAATCTCGGTCAGCTGGCCGCCCTCCTCGAAGCCCACGTAACCGGGCGGCGCGCCGACCAGGCGGCTTACCGCGTGGCGCTCCATGTACTCGGACATGTCGATGCGGACCAGCGCCTTTTCGTCGTCAAAGAGGAACTCGGCCAGGCTGCGGGCCAGCTCGGTCTTGCCGACGCCGGTCGGCCCGAGGAAGATGAAGGAGCCCAGCGGCCGGTTCGGATCGGAGATGCCGGAACGGCTGCGGCGGATGGCATTGGAAACGGCCGCCACCGCCTCCTCCTGGCCAACCAGGCGCCGGTGGATGCGGTCCTCCATCTGCAGGAGTTTCTCGGTCTCGGTCTCCATCATCCGCGCCAGCGGGATGCCGGTCCAGCGGGAGACGATCTCAGCGATCTCCTCCTCGTCGATGCTCTCCTTGAGCAGGCGCCGTTCCTTCTGAATCTCGGCCAGCCCGGCGGAGGCCGCCGCCAGCTCCTTGTTCGCCTCCGGCAGCCGGCCGTAACGGAGTTCGGCCGCCCGGCCCAGATTTCCTTCCCGTTCAGCCCGCTCGGCCTCCAGCCGGAACTTCTCGATCCCGGCCTGGAGCTGCTGGATCTTCTGGATGCGGGCCTTCTCCTTCTCCCACTGGCCGCGGAGTTCTTTCCGTTCCCCCTGCAGGGTGGCCAGGTCCTTCTCCAGGGCGGCCAGGCGTTCCCGCGAAACGCCTTCCGGCTCCTTTTTCAGGGCCTGGCGTTCGATCTCCAGCTGACGGATCCGCCGTTCCACCTCGTCCAGGGGGCCGGGCAGGCTGTCGATCTCCATGCGCAACCGGCTGGCGGCCTCGTCGATCAGGTCGATCGCCTTGTCGGGCAGGAAACGGTCGGTGATGTAGCGGTTGGAAAGGGCGGCGGCGGCCACCAGGGCGGCATCCTTGATCTTGACGCCGTGGTGCACCTCGTACTTCTCGCGCAGGCCGCGCAGAATGGAGATGGTGTCGGCGACGTTCGGCTCCCGGACGTAAACCGGCTGGAAGCGCCGTTCGAGGGCGCGGTCCTTCTCTATATACTTGCGGTACTCGTTCAGGGTGGTGGCCCCGATGGTGCGCAACTCGCCCCGGGCCAGGGCCGGCTTGAGCAGGTTGGAGGCGTCCACCGCGCCTTCGGCGGCCCCGGCGCCCACCAGGGTGTGGAGCTCGTCGATGAAAAGGATCACCTGGCCCGGCTGCTTCTCCAGTTCCTTCAAAAGCGACTTGACCCGATCCTCGAACTGGCCGCGGTAGACCGCGCCGGCGACCAGGGCGCCGATGTCCAGGGAAAGAACGCGCTGCTTCTTGAGGCTTTCCGGGACGTCCCCGGAGTTCACCCGCTGGGCCAGGCCTTCGACGATGGCCGTCTTGCCGACCCCGGCCTCGCCGATCAGGACCGGGTTGTTCTTGGTGCGACGGGAGAGAACCTGGATGACCCGCCGGATCTCCTCGTCCCGGCCGACCACCGGGTCAAGCCGGTCCTGCCGGGCCAGTTCGGTCAGGTCGCGGGTGAAACGTTCCAGGGCCGGGCGGGAATCGGTCTCCGGGCCGCCCGTTCCGGGCTGATGTTGTCCGTCCATGTCTCTTGATCCTCCTTGTGCCGGTTTGACTGGTGCTCTCTATATTATAGATTCCCGGACCGGGCCGTCAGTTTCAGCGGCGCGCCATCGGCGCGCCCCGAAACCG
>JAKJFK010000168.1 GCA_022704925.1 candidate division TA06 bacterium
TGATGTGGGGATCGGAGATCTGGGCGAAACGAAAGAGCACCGGGCCGGCCTCCGGACCGGCGCTGGCGGAGCCGGCCGCCGCGATCGCCAGGATCGCCGCCCCGATTACCAGGCATCCCCGTCCCCAGGCCTTCCTCATCTTCATTTTCATTTCCTGATATTTAGAGGCCACCCGTCCGGCCGCCGTTTAGCCGGCGGCCCGGCCGCGGACTTCAATTTTAATGCTCCGTCTCTTTTTTTTTCAAGGCGGCCCGGCGTCAGGGAGCGGCCGCCGGCGCGCCGGCCTTGAAGACGTCCGGGATATCCCAGGAACGGCTGGCACCCTGGAAGAAGAGTTTCAGGGTGGCCGGCCGAGCGGTCCGGATTTCGTCCCGGTAGGCGTTCAGGGCCGGCTGGAGCGTCACCCGGCCGCCCGGTTTCACCTCGGGCAGGGTAAGCACCCGGTCCCAGAACTCCTTCATCAGGGTGGCCTCCCCGTAAACGGAGCCGCTGCCCGAGAGGGTGAGAATTCCGTTCTGAATGGGGCGGCCGGGGTCGAGGTTGGCGATCGTCACCCGGAGGCGGTACTCTCCGGAGACCTCATCCAGCCGGGTCTCGGCCTCCAGGCTGATCACCTCCCGGACCAGCAGGTTGCGCAGCAGGTTGAGCGTCTCCTCCCGGCGCGAATTCGGGCCGGTCAGGTAGTTGGGGGAACCCGAGAGGGTCAGCGGGACGCCGGCCTCCAGCGGGTTGCCCATGAATTCGAAGCCGCGCACCTCCGGAGGCAGAATGAAACGGGTCTGGAAGAGGTCACCGTCGCGGGTCCAGAAGGCCAGCAGGAAACGGTCCTCCTTCTCGTAGAGGAAGGTCTCCAGGCGGTTATGCAGTTTCAGGGCGCCCACGCCCCGGAAACCGTCCAGGAGGCGTCCGGCCGCCGCGTAGGCGACCGCGGCCGGTTTCAGGCCGCCATCGTATTCGAAGAGGCTCATCCACCGGTCCAGCTGGGTGAAGTCGCCGCCCGGGAAGCGGGCGTCGTAGCGGCGGAAGCCCTCGGAGGCCGACCAGCCCATGGCCCGGAGCGCCCCGGCCACCACCGACTGGGCGTTGGCCTGATAGACCGGGATCCGGCGGTCGTTGGTATCCTCCGGCGTTTCGATGCTTCGGTAGCCGCTGGCGTGGCCGCCGTACTCGACATTGAAGACCGTTTTGCCGTGTTTCCGGGCGAAATCACGCAGCCGATGGCCCTGCTCCGGATCGCGGGCGTAGTCGGAGATGGCGTCGAAGTAGGGAACCGCGCCGGCCTTCTCGAGGGCCGGCAGCCAGGGGGCGTAGTAGCCGCCGTGGGCCAGCACCCGGCACTTCGGGTTGGCCCGCTTGGCCGCCTGGTAGGCGGTCTTGAGCAGTTCGGCGTACTCCTCGGCCTTGAAGACATAGTAGGGTTCGTCCATGATCAGCCAGTCCTGGATGGTATCCTTGTAGTGGCCGACCACCGCCTCGATGAAGCGCTCCCAAGCCCGCTTCGAGAAGGTGAACGGCTTCTCCTGGGACATCCGGCTGCCGGTGGCGGAGATGGCGTCGGCCGGGTCGGCCGGATCGCGCGCCCACTTCGGGACCTCGGCGCCGCCGGAACCGATGTGCAGGTTGGCGGTGATGGCCACCCCGTTGGCCAGGGCCTGCTGTACCCGCCGATCAATCCAGACGAACCGGCCCGGTTCCGGCTCGATCGCGCTCCAGGTCTGGAGCAGGTCGTTTGAGGAGCTGAGGGTGACCGTGCGCCGGATGCCGGCCCGGCCCATGATCTCCATCGGTTCCGGGGCGATGGTGGTGTAGGCGCCGAAGGTGCCGGCCATCCGCTCCGGCGGCCGCCGCAACACCGAGAAGGTGTACTCCTGCAGCGGGAGCTGAACCCGGCCGGCCGGCGTGGTCGCCTCGCCGTCCACCAGCAGCCGGAAGGCCCCGGTCCGCCCCCGGTTGAGGTCGACCGGCCGCTCCCCGGTCCGGCCGGCGGCCACCGGCCAGTTCCCGGTCCGCTCCTCCAGCACCAGCCGGTCGAAGTAGTCGATCACCCGGTAGCGCAGGTTGACGGCGGCCGGCCCGGCGGCGTAGTTGCGGGCCAGCAGCGTGAAGTTGACCGGTTCCTCCAGGTAGAAGACCTTGCCCGGCGCGCTCCAGGCAACCCCGGCCTCGACCGGCGCCGCCGGCCGGAAGGACTCGGTCCGGGTGTCGGTCAGCGTCAGCGCATCCAGCCAGAGTCGGGCCGGGCCGGTGGCCTCGGCCTCGAGGCGCAACAGGTACTCCGGGCCGGGGCCGCCGGAACGGCCGCCACTGGCCGTCAACCTGGAGGCTGGCCTGGCCGGCCGGCCGGGTCCGGCCGGTCTCGGGCGGCCGGGTAGGCGTGGCGCTGAACCTGACCAGCAGCGGCGTGTCGGACTTGACCATGGCCCGGAAGCGGTAGGTGCGGTCGGGCTCCAGTTCCAGGCTGCGGTGCATGAGGCGGAAGGCGGTTGGCAGTCCGGGGTCTTCGCCCAGCCGGCGGCCGGACTCCGGGAAGAGGGTCAGCCGGAGGGAGGCCGCGCCCTCGTACGCCTCCTGCCGGTCCCAGAAATCGGGCTTGATGGCGTAGGACTGCTGGTAGGGGGTTGACCAGTAGTAACTGCCGGTCCCGGCCTCGAAGCCGCCGTTGGCCAGCCGGTTGGCCGCCGCTTCCCGGGCCGGGGTTTCGCTCCGGCCGGCCACCGCCTTGCGGATGTCCTTGAGATCGATCTCCGGCCGCCCTTCCCGCCCGTTCGGCTTCAGGTCGGCCGGCTGGTTGGAGAGGTAGAAGCAGTCGAGCCAGAGTTGGGCCTCCAGGCTGCGGACCTTCAGGGAGACCTCCTGGAAGGCCTCCCGGGCCTCGATGAAGGCGTAACCCCAGTTATAACGTGCGCTCCGGCTGATCTCGATCATCCCGGCCGTTTTGCCCAGGCCGACTTCGATCCGGATCGGCCCGGCGGCGGTGCGGCTGCCGGCCAGCGGCAGGGTATTGAGCCAGACCAGGTAGCGGCCGGCCGGCCGGGGTTTCTCGAGGGTGAAGAGCAGGCGGCCGCCGGCCTCCAGCTGGGCGGCGTCGGGAAAAATCGAGGCCATCGTGCTCCCGCCGCTGCTGCGTTCGTGCGTCCGGACCTGGTGACCCTTGCCCTCGATCCGGAAGTTCTCGATTTCGATGAAGCGGCGGTAGGCCGGCTCGATCCGGGCCTGGCCGGCGGCCGGGCCCGTCCAGGCCAGCAGCAGCGCGGTGGCCGCCGCCGAAAGGAGCACGGTTTTTTGACCAGGCCGGACTCTTTTTTTCATGGCGGTTTCTCCTTGGATCGTTTAAAAAAACCGGAGGGGAGGCCCCGGGCCACCCCTCCGGCCGATTCGGTACCGGAACCTGCGGGCTTCAGGGTGTCCAGTAGGGCGCGCTGCTGTCGCGCGGCATGAACTCCACGTGGCCGTCGAAGAAGAGGTAGTTGTACCCGCCGACGTGGATCTGGTAAGTCGGGCTCTGGCTGTAGTAGGAGGCCGCCGGCGCCTGGATGGCCGCGAAAGAGCTCTCCGGGTTGCGCAGTTCAGCATCGCTATTTCCCCGGATCATGCTCTCGGTGAGCATGACCACCCGGTGCTCCTTGCTCTCCTTGGTCAGGGTCTTGACGCTGCCGTTCTGGAAGCCCGGGAAGTTGGAGTTCCAGCCGTAGTCGCAGAAGTAATCCAGGTCGCCGCTGTAAAGGTTCATGTTGCCGGCGCCGGTGGCGCTCACCGTTCTCGTTTTTTTGTACTCCCAGCCCGGGCACCGGAGCATCTCCGGGTTCTTCAGGTAATTCTCCTGGATCAGGGCCTTCGGCCAGGCCGGCCGGCCGACGTCCAGGGGGCTGACATAGGCGCGGTAAACGAAGAATTCGTTATCCTGCCAGTAGAGGTAGTTAATGACGTAAAGCTGCTTCAGGTTATTCAGGCAGGAGGCCTGCTTGGCCTTGGCCCGGGCCCGGGAGAGGGCCGGCAGCAGCATGGCGGCCAGGATGGCGATGATGGCGATCACCACCAGCAGTTCGATCAGGGTAAAGCCCCGCTTTGCGTCTCTTTTTTTCATGGTTTCCTTTCC
>JAKJFK010000011.1 GCA_022704925.1 candidate division TA06 bacterium
ACCCCCGCCGGTGTTGGCGAAGATGTCGGCCGCGCCGCTGGCGGTGAGGCCGAAGGGGGAATCCATCGCCTCGTCCGTGAGCTTGTCGAAATCGACGCCGCCCTGCTTGATCATCGTCGCCAGTTCTCTCGTGGTGAGAACCGCGTCCACGTCCTGGACACCGCTGGCGTTCATCTCCGGACGCTGGGCCTCGAATTTCTTGGCGGTGCAGGGCATGACCGAAACCACGAAAATATCTTCGGGCCGCTTGCCGAGTTTCTCGGCATAGAATGATTTCGCCAGGGCCCCGAACATCTGCTGGGGCGACTTGCAACTGGAAAGATTCGGCAGCAGTTCCGGGTAAAAGTGCTCGCTGTACTTGATCCAGCCCGGACAGCAACTGGTGAACTGCGGCAGGGCGACCGGCTTCTTCTCGACCAGAGCCTGCTTGAGCCGGGTCAGCAATTCGTTGCCTTCCTCGATGATCGTCAGGTCGGCGCTGAACTCGGTGTCGAAGACCCCGTCAAAACCGAGCCGACGCAGGGCGGCGACCATCCGGCCCGTCACCCGGGTCCCGGGCGGATACCCGAAACACTCGCCCAGGGTGGCCCGGATGGCCGGGGCGGTCTGTACGATCACGTGCAGGGACGGGTTGTCCAGGGCCGCCCAGACGGCGTTGATGTGGTTCTTTTCGCTGATGGCCCCCACCGGACAGACGGCCGCGCACTGGCCGCACTGAACGCAGGCGACCGTGTCCAGGCCGCGGTTGAAGGCCGGGCCGATGATGGTCTTGAAACCGCGCCCCTGCGGGTTCAGGGCTCTTACCCCCTGGACCTCGGAGCAGACGGTCACGCACCGGCGGCAGTGGATGCACTTGGCACTGTTCCGGTCCAGCGCCGGGGTCCGGTCATCCGTAATTTTGCGGCTCTTCTCCCCGGTGTTGGTAATTTCCCGCATTCCCAGCGCGCGGCTGACCATTTGCAATTCGCAATCCTCGTTCCGCTCGCAGGTCTGGCATTCGCCATCGTGGTCGGAAAGGATCAGGTCCAGGACGGTCCGGCGGCTTTCGCGCACCCGCCGGGAATTGGTCAGCACGTGCATCCCTTCGTTTACCGGGGTGACGCAGGAAGCGACCAGGTTCCGGTAACCCTCGACCTCCACCACACAGACCCGACAGGCCCCGATGGCCTGAACATCCTTCAGGTAGCAGAGGGTCGGGATCTTGATGCCGGCCTGCTCGGCGGCCGCCAGGATGGTCGTCCCTTCCGGCACCTCGACGTTTTTTCCGTCAATCAAGAGTTTGGGCATGTGATCTCCTTGGCCATCATTTCTTGCAGCGATAATCGCACCGCAGGCAGCGCTTGGCTTCACGCACCCCGATCGGTATGCTCCAGGGCAGTTCCACTTCGCTGAAATTATACTTGCGCTTCAGCGTGGCCACCCTTTCGATCCCGGCCCGGCCGTAATCAACCGGGTCGGCCTCGGGATCAAAGAGGGTGTCGACCTCCTTCATGTCCCGCCAGAAGGCATGCTCGGCCCCGCTCAGGTAAGCGTCGATGCCGACCGCCGCCCGCTCGCCGGCGGCGATGGCCTCCACCACCGAGGACGGCCCGTAAACGGCGTCCCCTCCGGCGAACAGCCACGGCGTGGAGGTCTGGCCGGTGGCCGGGTTCACTTCCACGAAGCCGCGCCGGTCCAGTTTCAGGTCGAGTTTTTCAAAGACGCCGGGCAGGTTGATCCGCTGTCCGACCGCCACCACCACCTGGTCGGCCTCGACGGTAAACTCTTCGTTCTTCCGCGTTCGGGGGCCGCGGCGGCCGGTCCGGTCGAATTCGCCGAGTTCCATCCGGCTGCAGCGCACGCCGGTCACCCGTCCGTTCTTCTGAAGAATCTCCTTGGGCGCGGCCAGCAGTTCCAGCGTGACGCCTTCCTCCAGGGCCTCTTCGACCTCTTCGGCGTAGGCGGGCATCTCCTCGCGGGTTCGCCGGTAGATGATGGTAACCGACTCGGCGCCCAGCCGGACGGCCGAACGGGCCGCGTCAATGGCCGCGTTGCCGCCGCCGATGATCGCCACCCGCCGGCCGATCGGAACGCTGCCGGTAAGATTGTAACGGCGCAGGAGTTGAATGGCGTCGGTTACCCCATCGGCCGTCTCGCCCGGAATGTCGAGCTTGATCCCGTCCGGGGCGCCGATGCCGAGAAAGACCGCTTCATAACCCTGGTTGCGAAGGTCCTCGAGGTTGAAATCGGTGCCCAGCCGGACACCGGTGTCAATCTGCACCCCGAGACTTTCGATCATCCGGACCTCCCGGGCGACCACCTCCCGGGGCAGCCGGTAGGCCGGAATCGTCTGGACCATCATGCCCCCGGGCCGGGGTTCGGCCTCGAAAATCCGGGGCCGGTAGCCAAGCCGGGCCAGGAAATAGGCGGCCGAGAGTCCGGCCGGACCGGCGCCGATGATCGCCACCCGCCGGCCGGAGTTCACCGGATCTTCCTTTATCTCGGGAACCTGGATGGTGATCTCCTGGTCGGTCATGAAGCGTTTCAGGGAACGGATGGAGACCGGCTCATCCAGGCTGGCGCGGCGGCACTTGTCCTCGCAGGTATGGAAGCAGACCCGGGCGCAGATGCTGGCAAACGGGTTGCGCTCCCGGTGCAGCCGGAGCGCCTCGGCGTAACGTTGTTCCCCGATCAGAGAAACGAACCCCGGCACGTTGACCCCGGCCGGACAGGCGTTCTGGCAGGGCGAAATCATCAGGGAGGAACAGACCCCGGCCGGGCAGCGCTTCTCGTTGATATGGGCCTCGTACTCGGCCCGGAAATGGCGGATCGTGGAGAGCACCGGGTTGGGCGCGGTCTGGCCCAGGCCGCACAGGGCGGTATCCTTGATCTTCTGGCCCAGGTCGATCAGCCGTTCGATGTCGCCCGGCCGCCCCTGTCCCTCGCAGATGCGGGTGACTATTTCCAGCATCCGCTTGGTGCCGATGCGGCAGGGGGCGCATTTTCCGCAGGACTCCTCCTGGACGAACTCCAGGAAGTAGCGGGCCACGTCCACCATGCAGGAATCTTCGTCCATGACGATCAACCCGCCCGACCCCATGATCGCCCCGAGTTCGGTGAGCGACTCGTAATCAACCGGAACGTTGAGATGCTCCTTGGGGATGCAGCCGCCGGAGGGGCCGCCGATCTGGGCGGCCTTGAACTTCTTGCCGGCCGGGATACCCCCGCCGATGTCGTAGATGATTTCTCCCAGCGGCGTGCCGATCGGTATCTCCACCAGGCCGGTGTTGTTGACCTTGCCGGCCAGCGCGAATATCTTGGTGCCCTTGCTCCGTTCCGAGCCCATGGTCGCGAACCAGTCGGCGCCGCGGTTCAGGATGACCGGCACGGTCGCGTAGGTCTCAACGTTGTTCAGCAGGCTGGGCATGCCCCAGAGGCCCTGGTTGACCGGGAAGGGCGGCCGCGGCCGCGGTTCGCCCCGCTTGCCCTCGATCGAGGTCATCAGGGCGGTCTCCTCGCCGCAGACGAAGGCTCCGGAACCCATGCGTATTTCGAGGTCGAAGGAAAAATCGCTGCCCAGTATTTTCTTGCCCAGCAGGCCGTAGTCGGCCGCCTGGCGCAGGGCCTTCTTCAGGCGCTGGACCGCCAGCGGGTATTCGGCCCGGACATATAGGTATCCCTGAGAGGCGCCGATGGTGTAACCGGCGATAACCATCGCCTCGATCACCGCGTGGGGATCTCCCTCCAGGATGCTGCGGTCCATGAAGGCGCCCGGGTCACCCTCGTCGGCGTTGCAGATGACGAATTTCTTTTCGCCCCGCGCCTGGCGCGCCAGGTTCCACTTCAGCCAGGTCGGGAAACCGGCGCCGCCCCGGCCGCGCAAACCGGACTTCTTGAGCGCCTCGATCACCCAATCCGAATTGGGTTCGGACAGGACCCGGGCCAGGGCCTGGTACCCGTCGGCCCCGAAATACTCCTCGATGCGCACCGGGTCGATCCAGCCGCAGTTGTGCAGGACGATCTTCTTCTGGCGGGTGAAAAAATCGATGTCGGAAAGATGGGCCAGGATTGCTTCGGTGCCGACCTTCCGGAGCAGAAGCCGCTCCACCGGCTTGTGATTCAACAGGTGCTTCTCAATTATCTCGGTGGCGTCGGCCGGAGTCAGTTTCTGGTAGAAAACCAGGTCCGGACTGACCACAGCCACCGGCCCCAGACAGCAGGGGCCGAGACAGCCGGTCTCCACCACCCCGACCCGGGTCGCCAATCCGTACTTCTTGACGGCCTCCTGAAGGGCGGCCTTGCACTCCAGCGCGCCGCAGGCGATACAGCTGGCTCCGGTGCAGACCATGATCTGGGACATTCCGGAATCGCTCCGTTTCCCCTGGCGCGCCTCCAGAACGGCCTTGAATTCGTTTCGGATCCGGTCCAGGTCGGCCGCGCTGCCGAGTCTCCGACTCTTCCGGGTTGGCATTTTCTTCTCCTCCATGATCAGGATTGCCTGGTTCGATAACGATCGAGTATCTCGTTCACCTTGCGCGGCTTGACCCGCTGGTGGACGTCTTCGTCAACCATGATGACCGGGGCCAGGCCGCAGGCCCCGAAACAGCGGGCCACCTCCAGCGAAAAATTGCGGTCGGCGGTCGTCTCGCCCACCTCGATACCGAGTTTCTGCCGGAGGGCGTCCAGGACTTCCTTGCCGCCCCGGACATAACAGGCGGTACCCAGGCAGACCCGGACCAGGTGCTTGCCCCGCGGCGTGGTCGAGAAGAAAGAGTAGAAGCTTACCACCCCGGCCACCTCGCTGTAGGATTTGCCCAACTCGCCGCTGATCAGCCTGAGGGCCGATTCCGGCAGGTAACCGAAAATCTCCTGGGCCGCCTGCAGAATCGGTATCAGGGCGCCCGGTTTGCGTCGGTAAAGTTCGACGGCATTCCGCAACTGCTCCAATCCGGCCGCCTCGTCAAGCGCAACCTCGCAACAACCGGATTTCTTCTTGTCGGTCATTCCGTTCCTCCGGCCTTGACTCCGGGATGGCGGCCGTTCGTGCCTTTGAGTACGGGAAGCGAAAGGCCGGCCCCGGGGCTGAAAAACCTTTATTATGGAGATTTACGAATAAAGCGGTCCCTGCGGAGAGGTTAAAACTGGTTAAAGAGGCCGTTTTAATCGTTATTAAAAGCACAAACCTTGATTTGTCCAATTTTATCCCACGCCGGCCTGCTTGTCAATCTCCCGAAAATGGTCTCCGGGGCTGTTTTAAGGACGGATCCGGCCCGGAACCCGGTAAATGGCCGCCTTGGTAATGATCAGACCGGCGGACAAGTCCGTAACGCTTCCCCGGATAGACGACCAACATCCATCGTACCACTCGCCGGGAGATGCGAACAGAAACGGCCGGACGCCTGAATTCCTTTCCATTCAATAAGATTGACTGCCTCCAAAACGACAGGCCTGACAAAACATTCAAAGGCTGGATTCCCGGGGGGAACGGAAGACACACAACCTAGAGACTCGACTAAATCATTCGATGGGAGGCCAGGCGGACCTGACCGAAAAAAAAGCAGGCGGGAATGGCGTTCAGGAAAGAGGTGTTTAATCCTCTCCTTGTCTTTCTTTTTCCTTTCCTTCCTTTATCGGGGCGTCGCCGCGCTCCATCGAAACGGTTCGCCCGGCCCGGGCGGCGGCAATCCGAACCTGTTCGAAATCGACCCGGAGCTTGTGGTCGTAAATGGTGTAGTTAAAACGGCGCGGTTCCGGGGTGAAGTTGACCATGATCACGTTGGCGCCCGCCCGCAGCCCCCGGGTCAGGCCGTCGGACGGATCCAGGGTGGCCAGGGCGGTGGTAACCGGCATATTGGCCCGACCGGCCAGCAGCCGGGCCAGCGCCATCATCTTCAGGGTCAGGGCTTCCGAACCGTTCGGCGCTTCCGCCAGCGGCGTCTGGTGGTGAGTCAGGTAGGGTCCGAACGAGACCATCTCGGGCTGAAAATCGCCAACGGTCCGCAGATCCTCGGCCAGGTCTTTCAGGGACTGCCCCGGCAGGCCGACGATACCGCCGATGCCGACCTGGTAGCCGAGACGGCGCAGGTGCTTGAGCAGGAAAAACCGGTGCTCCAGGCTCTGTCCCGGGTGCAGGCTCCGATACAGCGCCGGATTGGAAGTTTCGAACTTCAGGAGATACCGGTCGGCCCCGCAATCGCGGAAGGCCCGGTAATCCTCCGGGTCGCGCTCCCCCAGGGAGAGCGTCACCGCCATTCCCGGGAAACGCTCCTTGACGGCTTTCAGCAGCCGGCAGATCGCTTCCCGGGAGTAATGGAGGTCGTCACCGGACTGGAGCACCAGGGTCCGGACGCCGGCCGTCCAGACCCGGCCGGCGCTCTCCAGGATCTCATCAGGAGACATACGGTACCGGACCAGGTCCCGGTTGCCGGCCCGCAATCCGCAGTAAAAGCAGTTGCGGGCGCAGTGGTTGGAAAACTCGACGATGCCCCGGATGAAAATCCGGTCGCCGAAGACCGCGCGGACCCGCGCCTCGGCCCGGGCCAGCAGGGGAGCGGCCTCGACCGCCTCAAGCCATTCCAGCAACTCCGGCTTTTCCATTGTCGGACTCCTCGGCCTCGGGCGGCAGGTAACCGAACTGCTGGTTGTAAAGGCTGTGGTAAAGCCCCCGGTTGCGCAGCAACTCCTCGTGGCGGCCGGACTCCACGATCCGCCCCCGGTAAAGCACCAGGATGAAATCAACGTTGCTCACCGTGGACAGGCGGTGGGCGATGATGAAGGTGGTCCGGTTGACCATCAGCCGTTCCAGGGCCTCCTTGATCAGCTGCTCCGATTCGGCGTCCAAGGCCGAGGTGGGTTCGTCCAGGACCAGGATTTTCGGGTCCTTGAGAAAGGCCCGGGCGATGGTCAGGCGCTGCTTCTGGCCGCCGGAGAGAAAATTACCCCGTTCGCCGACATCGGTCTCGAATCCTTCGGGCAGTTCGCTGACGAAGTCGTAGGCATTGGCGGCCCGGCTGGCCGCCACCATCTCCTCCCAGCCGGCCTCCGGGTTCCCGTACAGGATGTTCTCCCGGATGCTGCCGCTGAAGAGCACCGGGTCCTGGAGCACCATGCCGATATGGCGGCGCAGCGATTTCACCTGGATCGTCCGCAGATCGTGCCCATCAATCGAAATGGAACCGGCCTCGACGTCGTAAAAACGCGGCAGCAGGCTTACCAGCGTACTCTTGCCCGACCCGCTCGGTCCGACCAGGGCCACCCGCTGCCCGGGCAGAACCGAAAAGGAGACGCCGGACAGGACCGGTTCCTTAGGCTTGTAGGAGAACCTGACCCGGTCGAACTCGACCCGGCCCTCGACCGACTTCAAGATCACGGCGCCCGGATTATCGACGACCTCCGGCTTCTCGTCCAGGATCTCGAAGATCCGGTCCAGCGCGGCCATGGAGTTGGCGAAGATCGCGTTCAGTTCGGAAAAACGCTGCAGCGGAATGTAAAGCGGGTTGAGGTAGAGCATGAAGGCCACCAGTTGACCGATGGTGATCTCCTGATTGATCACCAGACGGCCGCCGTAGGCGATCACCAGCAGCGGGGCCAGCTGGGTCAGGACCCCGCTGATGGCCATGTTCAGGCTCTGGAAGTAAACGGTTTGCATGGTCCGGGCGTAGAGGCTCCGGCTGTCGCGGTAGAAATGCTTGCGCTCGCTCAGCTCCTTGGTAAAGGCGTGGATTACCTGGCTCCCGGAAATGCGCTCGCTGACGCTGCCGGAAAGCACCGCCGTCTCCTTCTGCACCTCGTAACTGCTGGCCCGCACCTCCCGTCCCAGTTTCCGGAAAAAGTAGAGGTAGATCGGGAAGACCGTCAGGGCGACCAGGCTCATCTTGACGTGCATGTTGAAGATGATGACCAGGATCACCGTGATGGCCGCCGCGTCCATCCAGACGTTGGTCAGGGCGGTCCCCACCAGGTTCTGGGCCAGGGCGATGTCGTTGATCAGGCGGGAGACGATCTCGCCGGACTTGTGCCGGTTGAAGAAGGAGGCCGACATGCGCAGGACCCGGTAGTAAAGGTCAACCCGGAGGTCGAAGACTGACCGGTTGCCCGCCTTGCCGGCGTAGTAATGACGGACATAGGTAAGCGGCGCCCAGAAGAAGAGGAAGACCGCGCCCAGCCCGCCCAGGTAAAGGAAGACCAGCCGGGATTTTCCGGCGGCCGTCAGGTCCGGGTTGGCGAAGACTCCGTCAATCAGATGCTGCAGGATTTTCGGCACGGCCAGCGGCACCAGGAACTTCACGCAGCCGCCGAAGGCGGCCAGCACGATATACCCGGAGTAGGGGCGGACGTAACCGAGAAAACGCAGGAAGTTGCTGGGTTGCTTGGATTGTTTCATCTGTCAACCGCGCGGCCGGCCTCCGGCGCAAAGGAATCGCCGATGGCCTTCAGCACCTGAAGGCGCTCGACCGGCCGCAATTCGTCCAGGCCGTAAACGACCAGGCCCAGGCCCGGCCCCAGCTTAACCCGTTCGGAGACCGGGGAGAGGCCCGGGGCCGGCATCCGGCCGGCCAGGTAGGACCAGCGCCGGCCGCGCACGAGAGCCAGCTGGAGGAGCACCGCGTGCTTGCTTTCCAGGCGGCCGGCCAGGCGCTGAAACCGCTTGATAAGTTCAGAAGTAGAGATCTCGTTCACCCTGTCGGATACGCTCGTATTGTTTCATGAAGGCCGGGAAGACCGCCGGCATCCGCTGCCGGATATCCTCGATCTCCCGGGCCAGGATCGGTTCGCCGGCCGCCCGGGTCGGCGGAGTGGCGAAATCATCCAGCCACTCCTGGAAGGTCAGCGCCGCATTCAGCTTGCAGAAACGCCCCTCCTGCCCGCTGCGAAGCAGTTCCATGATGCACTGCCCGGTCCGGCCGCAGCGGTATCCGGCGGTGCAGAAAGAGGTGATGTGGCCCATCAGGGCCAGCTCCCGCACCACCTCGTCCAGGGTGCGGGTGTCGCCCAGCAGGAACTGCTGCCGGTCGGAAACCTGCTCCCCGGATCTGGAACGGTAAGCGCCGATCCCGATCCGGGAGGAGGCGTCCAGCTGGGTGCAACCCAGGGGAAGCAGGGCCCGGCGGAGCGGGGCCGGTTCGCGGGCGGTCAGGATCATGCCCGCGTAAGGCACCGAGAGTCGTATGACGGTTACCGCCTTCCGGAAATCCTCGTCGGTGACCCGGTAGCCGGTCTCCTGGATGAACGGGGTATTCTCGGCCGGCTCCAGCCGGGGGAAGGAGATGGTGTGGGGACCGATCCCGAACCTTTTCTCCAGGGCGCGGGCGTGATAAAGCAGGCCGAGCACCTCGAACCGCCAGTCGTAAAGCCCGAAGAGGGCGCCCAGTCCGACGTCGTCGATGCCGGCCTCCAGGGAGCGGTGCATCGAGTAGAGGCGCCAGCGGTAGTCGGACTTGAGGCTGCCGGCCGGATGCACGCTGGCGTAAGTCTGCCGGTGATAGGTCTCCTGGAAAACCTGGTAGGTGCCCACTCCAATTTCGGCCAACACCTTCAATTCCTCGACCGGCATCGGCGCGGCGTTGACATTAACCCGCCGGATCTGGCCGAACCCGCGGCCGACCGGCACCTTGACCCCGTAAATGGTCCGGATGCTCTCGGCCATGTAGTCGACGTCGGTATCCGGGTGCTCCCCGTAAACGACGATCAGCCGCTTGTGGCCGATCCGGCCGGCCAGCACCTCGGTCTCGCCGCGGATTTCGTCCAGGGAGAGCACCCGGCGCCGCTCGGCGGCGTTCCCGCTGCGGAAACCGCAGTAAAGGCAGTTATTGACGCAGCGGTTGCCCAGGTAAAGCGGCGCGAAGGTAACGATCCGGTTGTCGTAAACCTTCCGTTTCACCTGGCCGGCGGCCGCCTCCAGTTCCGCCCAGAGCTCCGGGTCCCGGACCCTCATCAGGTCGGCCGTCTCGTCCGGTTCCAGGGTCTGAATAGCCAGGGCGCGGGCGATTATCTCCCGGACCCGGGCCGGAGCGGGCGGCGGCGCCGGGGCCAGTTTCGATTCCAGCTCGGCGTCCGGGATGAAGTCCCGCCCGTCTTCCAGGTAACGGTCAACCTGGGCCTGGTTAATCCGCCCGGAGACCCAGGACTTCAAGCGGCTTGTTTTTTCCATGGTTCTTCTCCTTGCTCAATTTTCGCCGGGCGCTCCGGAACGTCTCCAGCGCCGCCGGGAAAGGTGTCAGCACCCGTTCGATCACTCCCTGCAGGAAAGCGATGGTCAGCCCGTAATTGGTCACCGCCACGCCGCGGGCCCGGGCCTGATGAATGCGGAAAAGCATCTCGCGGCGGGTCAGCATGCAGCCGCCGCAGTGAATCACCACCCGGTACTCCTCCAGGTTCTCGGGATAATCCCGGCCGGAGGCGACTTCGACCTTGATGTCCCCGCCCAGGTACTGCCGGATCCAGCGCGGAATTTTGACCCGGCCGATGTCGTCCTCGATGGCGTGGTGACTGCAGGCCTCGGCGATCAGGACCCGGTCGCCGGGCCGGAGCCGTTCCAGGCTGGCCGCTCCCCGGGCCGCCTCCAGGAGCTCCCCCTTGTACCGGGCGAAGAGAATTGAGAAGGTGGTGCACTTCACCGAGGGCGGGGTGTCGGCGACCATCTTCAGTACCACCTGGGAATCGCAGACGACCAGGTCCGGCGGCTGCGCCAGCCGCTTCAGGCTCGCGGCCAGTTCCCGTTCCTTGACGACCATCACGGCCGCGTCGTTATCCAGCGCGTCGCGGATGGCCTGGACCTGGGGCAGGATCAGGCGGCCCTTGGGCGCCTGGAGATCGATCGGCACCACCATGGTCACCAGTCCGCCCGGCGGCAGCAGGTCGCCGAGCAGGGGCGGCGGATTCAGAAACTCGTCCGGCGCCACCGCCAGCAGGTGTTTCTTGAACTCGTTCAGGCAGCGGTCGCGGTTGGCAAAATCGAGGCTGGAGCAGGCGATCAGCCGGCCGCCGGCGGCGCCGGCCACCTGTTCCAGAAAATCGGCCGACGGAGCCTGGAGATCGATCTTGTTGACCACCGCCACCAGTGGCGTCCGGCGCGCCTCGGCCTCCCGGACCACCCGGCGCTCGTAATCGCCCCAGGCGCCCGGCTCGGTGACCAGGGTGATGACGTCGGACCGGTCCAGGATTTTCCTGGTCTTGCGCAACCGGGCCTCGGCCAGGACCGAAACGTCGTCCAGGCCGGCGGTGTCCAGGAAGACCACCGGACCCAGCGGCAGCAGTTCCATGCTCTTCTCCACCACGTCGGTGGTGGTCCCGGGCACCGGCGAGGTGATGGCCACGTCCTGGCCGGCCACCAGGTTAAGAAAACTCGACTTGCCGACGTTGGTCCGGCCGAAGAGCCCGATCTGCAGCCGCAGCGATTTAGGCGTCTTTTTCATCTTCACGGTGCCCGAGGGCGGTCAGGTTATAAGCCGAAAGGGTGCGTTCCACCATTTCCCGGCCGAGGCGCTCCTCCAGGAAGGCGCGCAGATCGCGGCCGCCGCCGGCGGCGAACTCCCGCAGCAGGGCGCCGGCGCGCTCGTAGCCGAGCTTGGGCAGAAAGGCGGTGATCAGGGTCTCGCTCCGGGCCAGGATCTCCAGGCACCGCTCCGGGTCGGCCTCGACGCCCTCCAGGTGTCCGGTCAGCATCCGGCC
This sequence comes from candidate division TA06 bacterium, assembly GCA_022704925.1. Lineage (GTDB taxonomy): Bacteria > Ratteibacteria > UBA8468 > MWAK01 > MWAK01 > MWAK01. The sequence goes on from JAKJFK010000011.1 coordinate 11,650, forward strand.
GGCGTTCCCGAGCATCTCCAGCGCGTCCAGCATGACCTGCGCCAGGAGCGGCAGAAATTCGTTGATCTGCAGCGAGGCGCGGCCGGCCGCCTCGGTAACCAGGAAATCGTCGGCCTGGGCCTGGAGGGCCGCCTGCATGACCGACTCCAGGATGACCGGGTTGACCTTGCCGGGCATGATCGAGGAGCCCACCTGGACCGCCGGCAGCCGGATCTCGCCCAGCAGGTTGAGCAGGCGCAGGTCGTTGCAGACCTTGAGCAGGTTGACCGAGTGGGCCTTGAGCATCCCGGAAACCTCAACGAACGGGTCGCTGTTGGCGGTCGGATCCAGGGTGATCTCCCCCCGGCAGAGCCCCAGCCCGGTAAGCTCGCGCAGTTTTTCGATTACCAGGAATATGTAGGCGCGCGGCGCGCCCAGCCCGGTGCCGACCGCGGTACCGCCCAGGTTGACCACCCGGAGGCGTTCCTCGGCCTTGAAGAAGCGCCAGCGGTCGCGGGCGAAGGCCTCGGCGAAGGCGGCAAACTCCGCGCCCAGCGTGATGGGCACCGCCTCCTGGAGCTCGGTCCGCCCGATCTTGATCACCTCGGCGAACTCCTTCTCCTTGCGCTGGCAGGCGCCCTGGAGCCTGGCCACCGTCTGGCTGAGTTCCCGGAAAGCCAGGATTGACGCGATCTTCAGGGCGGTCGGAAAGGTGTCGTTGGTCGACTGGTGCAGGTTAACCGTCTCCAGCGGATGAACCGCCCCGTAATCACCCTTCCGGCCGCCCAGGATTTCGATCGCCCGGTTGGCCAGCACCTCGTTAACGTTCATGTTGAAGGAGGTGCCGGCCCCGCCCTGGAAGGCGTCCAGCGGGAACTGGTCGGCCAGCTTCCCCTCGGCCAGTTCCTCGCAGGCCAGGCTCAGGGCCTGGCCACGCCGCTTGTCCAGGTATCCCAGCTCGAGGTTGGCCAGGCAGCAGGCCTTCTTGACCAGGCCCATCGCCCGGACCAGCCGCCCCGGGAAACGGCGGCCGCTGAGCTGAAAGTTCTCCAGCGCCCGCTGGGTATGGATGCCCCAGTAGGCATCGGCTGGAACCGCCTTCTCACCCAGGGCGTCCTTCTCCAACCGGCTGTTCATTTACCGACGGTCTCCTTGCTCATGGCCGACTTGGCCGAAACGCCCCTGATCTTGCCCAGCTTGCCGGTAAAGGCGCCCATCTCGTCGGTGCTGGCATCCACGATCAGGGTGATGGCGCAGCACTTCTTCTTCAGGGGATGGGGCAGACCCATCCGTCCGATGATGAGCTCCCCGAACTCCGAAAGGATCTCGTTGACCTTGCAGGCGCTCTTCTGCCGGTCCTCGATGATAATGCCCACGAACCCCAGCCGCTTCTTCTCCATTCCCCGCCTCCTTTCAAGAAAAAAACCCAGCCGGCGGCCTGGCCGCGGTCGGCTGGGTTGTTTGCGTAACCCGCCTCCCTTGGCCTCAGAGCCGCTGGCTCCTCACCTCAGGATACTTCTTCTCTTTTTCTTATTATACCCTATTTCCGGTACTGGGGCCGCGCCTTGTAATGAACGTGAAGCAGGGACTCGGATTTCTCGCTCCGGGGCTCGCCCAGGAACTCGCGGTAAAGCTGCTGAACCTGCGGGTTCTCGTGCGAGGAACGGATGGGCTGGTTCAGGTCGTCCTCGTACAGGCCGCGCGACATCTTGCTGCGCCGCTCGTCGGTCACCCCGTAAGGCTGGCCGCCGCCGCCCACGCAGCCGCCCGGGCAGGCCATCACTTCCACGAAATGATAGGGCACCGGCCGGCCGGCCTTGACGGCCTCCCGTACCTGGTTGAGCACGTACTCCACGTTGCTCAGGCCGTGGGCGACCGCGATGCCGACCCGGTTTCCGGCAATTTCGATCGAGCTCTCCTTGACGCCTTTCAGGCCGCGCGTTTCGGAGAACTCCAGCCGATCCAGTTTCTGGCCGGTGATGTAGAAGCAGGCCGTCCGGAGCGCCGCCTCCATCACGCCGCCGGTGGCCCCGAAAATCACGCCGGCGCCGGTGTAATCGCCCAGGATGTGGTCCGGATCCTCATCGGGCAGGGCCGGGAAATCGACCCCGGCCTGCTTGATCATCCGGGCCAGTTCGCGGGTGGTCAGCACGATATCGATGTCCTGGAATCCGGAGGCGAACATCTCGTCGGTCCGGGTGATCTCATACTTCTTGGCGGTGCAGGGCATGATCGAAACCATCACGATCCGCGCCGGATCCAGGTTGTACTTGCTGGCGTAATAGGTCTTGGAAAGCACCCCGAGAATCTGGTGCGGCGACTTGCAGGAGGAGAAGTGGGGAATCATGTCGTGGTGAAACTTCTCCATGAAATCGACCCAGGAGGGGCAGCAGGTGGTGATCAAAGGCAGCGGCCGCTCCGGGCTCGGGTTCTTGAAGCGCTCCACGAACTCGCTGGCCTCCTCGATGATGGTCACGTCCGCCCCGAAGTTGGTGTCGAAGACGGCCGCGAAGCCAAGCCGGCGCAGCAGGGCGTAAAGGCGGCGCGTGAAGTTCTCGCCGGGCTTGAAGCCGAAGGCCTCCCCGATCGAAACCCGGACCGCCGGCGCGATCTGGACCACGCAGTAGTTCCCGGGCTTCTGGAGGGCCTCCCAGACCCGGGCGGTATCGTCCTGCTCGAAGATGGCCCCGGTCGGGCAGTGGGCCGAACACTGGCCGCAGCGCACGCAGGGAGAATCGCCGAGCTTGATGTCGCCGGCCGGCGAGATCCGGGTGTCAAAGCCCCGTTCCAGGAAGGAGAGGGCCCAGACGTCCTGCATCTGCTGGCAGACCTGGACGCAGCGTCCGCACAAGATGCACTTGGGCGGCTCCAGCACGATCGAACCGGTCGATTCGTCCTTCGGAATATCCTTGAGGTACTTGGGGAACAGCTCCTCCCGGATGCCGAAATCGGCCGCCAGCCGCTGCAGTTCGCAGTTGTTGTTGCGCCCGCACTTCAGGCAGTCGTTGGGATGCTTGGAGAGGATCAGCTCCAGCACGGTGCGCCGGATGGAGACGATCTCCGGATCGTGGGTGATGATCTCCATGGCATTGTCCAGGGGGGTGCAGCAGGCCCGGAGCATCTTGCTGGACCCCTTGACCTTGACGATGCAGATGCCGCAGGCCGCCGAAGAAATCAGATCGGGGTGCTTGCAGAGAGTAGGTATCTTTACCTGGACCTGGTTGGCCGCATCCAGGATGGTGGTTCCCTTCTCCACCTCGACCACTTTTCCATTGATCGTCGCCCGTACCATTTATTCCCTCGCAATCGCGTTGAATTTGCAGACCTCGAAGCACTTGCCGCACTTGATGCACTTGTCCAGCTGGATATAGAAGCCCACCTCCCGGTCGCCGGAGATCGCCTGGACCGGGCAGTTGAGGAAGCACTGCCGGCAGCGCTTGCATTTCGACTGGATGATGCTGTAGGTCAGCAAGTCCCGGCACTTGAAGGAGCGGCACCGCTTGGCCTGGATATGCTCGCGGTACTCGGTCTCGAAGTAGTTCAGCGTGGACAGCACCGGGTTGGAGGCCGTCTGGCCCAGGCCGCAGAGCGACGCCTTCTGCATCGCCTGCGCGATCAGCCGCAACCGGTCCAGGTCTTCGCTGCGCCCCTCGCCCTCGGAGATCCGCTCCAGGATCTTGAGCAGCTGGTAAGTCCCGATGCGGCAGGGCGCGCATTTCCCGCAGGACTCTTCGACGCAGAAGCCAAGGTAGAACTTGGCGATGTCCACCATGCAGTCGTCCTCGTCCATCACGATCATGCCGCCCGAGCCCATGATCGAGCCCAGTTTCTGCAGGTTCTCGTAATCAACCGGCGTATCCAGGCGATCCTCCGGGATGACGCCGCCGGAGGGGCCGCCGGTCTGGACCGCCTTGATCTTCTTGCCGGAGCGCACGCCGCCGCCGATGTCGAAGACTATCTGGCGCAGGGTGACGCCCATCGGCACCTCGACCAGACCGGAGTTCTTCACCTTGCCGGTCACGGCGAAAACCTTGGTGCCCTTGGACTTCTCGGTGCCGATGCCGGCGAACCAGTCGCCGCCCCGGGTCATGACGACCGGCACGTTGGCGAACGTTTCGACATTGTTGATCGAGGTCGGCTTGCCCCAGAGGCCCGAAACCGAAGGGTAGGGCGGCCGCGGCCGCGGAGTGCCCCGCTTGCCTTCGATGGAGGCGATCAGAGCCGTCTCCTCGCCGCAGACAAAGGCCCCGGCGCCCAGCCGGATATCAACCTCAAAATTGAAATCGCTGCCCAGGATGCCGGTGCCCAGCAGGCCCCGTTCGCGGGCCTGTTCGATCGCCTTGCCGATGCGCTCGATGGCCAGCGGGTACTCGGCCCGGATGTAAAAATAACCGTGATTGGCCCCGATGGCGTAGCCGGCGATAATCATTCCTTCCAGGACCGAGTGGGGATCGCCCTCCAGGATGCTGCGATCCATGTAGGCGCCCGGGTCGCCTTCGTCGGCATTGCAGATGACGTACTTCTCGGCGCCGGGGACGCTGCGGGTAAGGTGCCACTTCAGCCAGGTCGGATAGCCGGCACCGCCGCGGCCGCGCAGGCCGCTCTTCTTGAACTCCTCGATGACCTTGTCCGGCGTGTACTCGAACAGAGCCCGACTCAGGGCCCGGTAGCCGTCGCGCCGGATGTACTCCTCGAGGTTCTCCGGGTTGATCACTCCGCAGTTGCGCAGGACCACCCGCAGCTGGCGGGCCGTCCCGGCGGCCGCCAGGTCCTCCAGGACCCGGCCGCCGACAACCGTCTCCCGGACCACCCGATCCAGGTCGGCCTCCGAAACGTTCAGGTAGACCGGGCCGCCGGGCAGGAACTTGAGCACCAGCCCCTGGTCGTAAAAACCGATATCGGCCGCCCGCACCACCTGGACCGCCTCGGCCGCCGGGCTCGCCTGAATCTTCGCGGCCAGCAGCCCGGCGAAATGCTCGGTCTGGTTGCTCCCGGCGCGCCGGGTATCCTTGACAAGTATGTATTTCTTATCCATAAAATAGTCCAACCTTACTCTTCGCGGTTAAACGAGTAGATATGATCGCTCACCAGCTTCTTCTCCACCAGGTGGTTCTCGACGATAAGCCTGGCCAGCTCCCGGTTGACCTGCCCATAGATGACCTGGGGCAGCCCGGCCGCCCGTACCTCCACCAGCGGCTCGGCGTAACACATCCCCAGGCAGCCGCACTTCTTGACCTCGATCGGCAGGCCGCGCCGGGCAACCTCATCGCGCAGGTATTCAAAGACCGCCTCGGCGCCGGCGGCGATGCCGCAGGTGCTCATGCCGACCTTTATCCAATCCCGGTCCGGCTCCCGCGAGGCGCGGATCTTGTCCAGGTCCGATTTGCTCCACTTCTTCATGGTTTCTTACTCCGGCTCCTTGCTCCGGGTGAATTTTGAAATAATGTCGATGATGTCGTTCTTCTTCACCTTGTCGTAAACCTTGCCGTCGATCATGATCACCGGGGCCAGCCCGCAGCAGCCCAGGCAGCGGACCACCTCCAGCTGGAAGAGTCCGTTCTTGGTCGTGTGACCCTCCTCGACGCCCAGGATGCTCTTCAACTCGCGCAGTATCTCCGGGGCCCCGTTGAGGTAGCAGGCGGTGCCCATGCAGACCGAGATCTTGTGCTTGCCGGGCGCCTCCAGCTTGAAATAGTTATAAAACGTCAGCACCTCGTAGATCCTGGCCAGCGGCACGTCCAGCAAGGCCGAAAGCTGCAGGGAAAGCTGCCGGGGCACAAAACCGTAATGGTTCTGGATCTCGTGGAGGATCATGATCAGGTTCCCCGGCTTATCCTTCCACTTGGCCAGCAGGCCGCTCAATTCCTGGTGATAATCGTTGCCTTCCTTCATGCCGGACTCCCGCGCTTTTTGGGTGCAATCATCAAAAGATCGTGTTTATTTTCACAAAGCTCCCGGTAATTATTATAACATTACTACGTCTTGCTTGGCAAGCTCTAATAATAACGGCAAAAAAACCGTTTTTGCCAATAGTTAATGCTTTGGTTCACAATAGTCAGGGACGGGCAACCGGGGACTCTTCCGCAGGAGACTCCGCCCGTTTCACCACCCTCAGGATGCGCCCCTCCACGCCGACCACCCGCACCGATTCCCCTTTGCGCACCGGGCCGCTCTCCGAGCGGGCCGTCCAGTACTCGCCGTGGACGTAAATGGTGCCCTTCGGATCC
>JAKJFK010000169.1 GCA_022704925.1 candidate division TA06 bacterium
GGCCCGGGCGGCCGCCGGTTCCCGGCCGATCCTGGTGGCCGGCGACCTGGGCCCGAGCGGAGAACTGCTGGAGCCGCTGGGCCGTCTTTCCGCAGCCGCCCTCAAGGCCGGCTACCGCCGCCAGGTGCAGGGGCTGGAGTCGGCCGGGGTCGATTTCTTCCTGATCGAAACGATGACCTCCCTGGACGAAGCCCGCGCGATTTCCGATGCGGTCGCCGAGGTGAGCGCACGCCCCCTGGCGGTCTCCTTCACCTTCTCGGTTGGCCGGCAGGGTCCGCGCACCCTGATGGGGGAGAGCCCGCTTCAGGCGGCCAAAGCCTTCGGCGGCCGGGCCTGGCTGCTGGGGGCCAATTGCGGCGAAGGACCGGCCGAGACCGTCCAGGTGTTGCAGGAACTGAGGGCGGCCCGGCCCGGCCAGCTGCTCTGGGCCAAGCCCAACGCCGGCCGGCCGGTTCTGCGCGACGGCCGAAGCGTCTTTCTCCAGGGTCCGGAGGATTTTGGCCGGGAGGCTCTGCGGCTGGCTCAGGCCGGGGCGGCCGTGGTCGGCGGCTGCTGCGGGACCACTCCGGCCCATCTGGCCGCGGCCGCCCGGAGGCTGGCCCACTTGAATTTACTGGCGAAATAGTATAAAATAACTGTTTAAATTGTATTTTCAAAACCGGGGAAAGGGCCCGGCCGGTTGCCAACCGGCAGCCTTTTCCCAGATCCGAACCTTAAAAGATAAAGCCAGGAGGTAACTTTGGTCGGGGTAACACTGCAGGAACTGCTGGAGAGCGGTCTCTATTTCGGCCATCCGAGCAAGCAGTTCGACGCCCGGATGAAACCCTTTATTTTCGGGAAGCGTCAGGGAATTTACATCATTGATCTCGAGAAGACCAGGGTCTGCCTTGAAAAGGCCTGCGAGTTCCTCAAGGAGATGGCCCGGGAGGGCAAGGTAATCATGTTCGTGGGCACCAAGCGCCAGGCGCGCGAACTGGTGCGCACCACCGCCGAAACGCTGGACCTGCCTTACATGTCGAACCGCTGGCTGGGCGGCACCATGACCAATTACCAGACGCTGCGGGTTCGCATTGAACGGCTGAATACCCTGGAGGCCAAGGATACCTCAGGCGCCCTGGACAAGCTTTCCAAGTGGGATGCCACCATGGCCCGGCGCGAACGGGACCGTCTGATGAAGAATCTTTCGGGTCTGCGGAAACTGAACCGCCTGCCCGACATACTCCTGGTGGTGGATGTCCGGAAGGAGGAGAACGCCATCCTTGAGGCACGGAAACTCGGCCTCAAGATCGTCGGCGTGGTGGATACCAACTCCAATCCGGAACTGGTTGATTACCCGATTCCGGCCAACGACGACGGCATCAAGGGCCTGCGGATTCTCTTTGCCGAGTTCGCGACCGCCATCAAGTCCGGCCAGGAGGAGCGGGGCCGGCTTCAGAAGGCGGCCGAAGAGAAGGAGAAGAAGGCGGCCCGCGAGGCGGCCGCGGCCGCCCAGAAACCGCCCGTTCCGGAGGCGGCCCCGGCCGTTGAACCGGTTGCGGCCGCCGCTCCGGTCGCCAAACCGGCCGCCAAACCGGCCGTACCCGCCGCTCCGGCCGCCGAACCGGCCGAGGCCGAAGCCGGTTCAGACGAGAGTCCGGCCGCCGGCAAGAAGGCGGTTACCAAGCCAAAGCCCCGGCCGCGCATCAGGTCGAAGGTGCGCCGATCGGCCCCGGCCACAGCCGCCAGGAAACCGGCCGCCCGTTCCGCCGGCGCCGCCCGTCTCGAAAAGAAGACGACGGCCGGCGTTGAAAAGAAGAGCAAAAAAGAGGAGTAATGATGGCGATAGACGCGAAGATGATCAAGGACCTCCGGGAGGAGACCGGCTTCGGAGTGATGGATTGCAAGCGGGCACTCGAAGAGGCCAAGGGTGATTTGAACAAGGCGCGCGCCCTGTTGAAGCAGCGCGGCGACGAGATTGTGGCCACCAAAAGCGGCCGGGTCGCCCGGGAGGGCATTATCGCCAGTTACGTCCATACCGGCGGCAAGATCGGCGTCCTGGTGGAGATCAACTGCGAGACCGATTTCGTGGCCCGGAACGAGATTTTCCAGGCCTTCGCCCGGGACATCTGCCTGCAGGTGACGGCCAGCAACCCGACCTATCTTTCCCGCACCGAGGTGCCGGCGGCGGTGATCGAGGAGCAGAAGCAGATGGTGGCCACCCTTTCCGAGGGCAAGCCGGCCGCGATACTGGAGAAGATCCAGGCCGGAAAACTCGAGGAGTTCTTCAAGAGTTGCGTGCTGCTTGACCAGCCGTTCGTAAAGGAACCGGAACTGAGCATCCAGGCCTATCTCGACCAGACCCTGGCCCGGCTCGGAGAAAAAATCGCCATCCGGCGTTTTATCCGCTGGGAACTGGGCGGTTGACCGCTCGGAGCGGCCGGTCCGGTCCGGGCCTCCTGCCGGAAGAGGCCGGCGGCGGCGCTTCCGCCATGCCCAAGAAATATCAGCTTCAAGACCGAGTTTCGGCCCAGATCTTCCTGGAAAACCTGGCCTTTACCAACCAGGAGTTCTTCTTTCTGGCCGGGTACTTCCTCAAGGTAAAGAAGCGGGTCGGCCGTTACTTCCTCAACTACCTCCGCCGCGAAGCCCACGAGGTGGAGACCATCCTCGACGACGCCGAGGTCTTTACCAACGAGCTCTTCTTCTTCCGGGAGTTGATGGCCGGCATCCGCTGGTTCTGCCGGGCCGCCTTCACCCTGGAAGAGGGGATCATCAGCCGCTACGACACCCGCAAACTCAAAGACACCCCGGCCGACCGGACGGCCCTGATGGCCGAGGCCGAAAACACCCTCAATTACTTTTATACCACCATCCGCAAACTCTGCCAGGAGGCCCTCCGGATCAGCGCCGACCTGGGCGTGGTCCTGCCCGACAAGGCGGCCGAGAGCCACTTCATCAAGATCCAGGGGCAACCTCGGCTGGAGAAGAACCGGGCGATCGATTCCGGCACCACTCCGTTGGACTCGGTCGAACTGCTGACCGGTGAATTCATCGGCGCCCAGGAGTCGCTTCTCCGCTTCGAGGCGCGCCTCCGCGAAGGCAAGGCCACCCTTAACGAGCGGGACGTGATTCAGATCAACAACAGTTTCCACGCCCTGGAGAGTTTCTACGACACCCACCTGCACGACACGCTCATGGAGCGCGACGTTCCTGATTTCTGGAGCCTGCGCGGCTACATCGCCATGGTGCTGCGTTTCTCGGAGATGCTGAAGGATCTGGTTCACTTCTACGAGCGCCACCTGGTTACCATGCGCGATCCCGCCATCCACGATCGTTTTGCCGAACTGGTCGACGAGAAGCGGCTGTTGAAAATCCTGGTTGATTTTGTCCTCAAGAATTCGGCCCGATACGTTAAGGATGGCGGCTCTCTGGCCCTGGAACTTCTCACCCGGGTGACCGGTAAGGTGCGCCGGGTCATCAAGATACCGATCGGCGTCGACGGCCTCCACGCCCGGCCAATGACCTGGATCTACAAGGTCTGCCAGCGCCACGGCAACGTTATCTTCGAGGTTGGCGGGGAAAAGTTCGAGGCCAACAGCATTCTCTCGATGCTTACCATGACCGAGGCGATCGACCGGGTCATCGGCCTGGAGGACAAGGACAGTCAGATCGTGGTTGCCGCCGGTACCGTCATCAACGAACTGGAGCGGCGCCGGAAGCCGGTCTCCGTGACCGGCCGCCGTTACGTACCGCAGACCGTGATTGACATCCTGGAGTCCTTCCGGTCCGAAATCCGGGACAAGTCCGGCACCCGCTTCGTCGACGTGGTGGCCAGCGGTCCGGACGCCTCCATCCGGGAGATCGAGGTCCTGGCCGCCGCTTACTTCAAAAAGGAGCAGCTGCCGCCCTCCCTGGACTACATCTTCAAGGAAGATTGAAATTTTATTGGTGTGGTTCCGGCCGTCAATAAAAAAGGCGGGGTTCGCGCGAACCCCGCCTTTTTTATTGGCTTGGACGTTCGATCA
>JAKJFK010000170.1 GCA_022704925.1 candidate division TA06 bacterium
GACACTCCGGCTACCGGGCGGCCGGATCGCTCCGGATCGTTTCGGCGCCGACCGCCGGGAGTTGCTGAACGCCTTTTCCGGTTGCTACCCGGCCTTCGCCGCCTTCGGCCGCGACCGGGAGTGGCCGGACGGTGCGGAGCTGGAGGCGGTCCTGGACCGGACGGCCGCCGGGCTGCTGGAAGCGAGTCGTTTCGTGACGCTGGGTCCCGAACCGGTCCTGGCCTACCACTATCAGAAGTGTTCCGAGATCACCCGGCTGCACCGGCTGCTCCTTCTCAAGAGCAAGGGGTTTTAGGAATGAGGATCGCCTTCATCGGGGAAGCGCTGGCTTTTGAGCCTTTTCGCGCTCTGGGTCACGATGTTTACCCGGCCGCCGACCCGGAGTCGGCGGTCCAGGTGCTGGAACGGCTGGATCTGGGCAAATACGCCCTGGTGGTTCTGACCCCGGAGGTGGCAGCAGCCCGCAACCGGTTTACCGGTCCGCTCTTCCTGGTTTTGCCCGGGCTGGAACACCGCGACTCCGGCCAGGGCCGCCTTCTGGCCGAGGCCATCCGGCGCGCCACCGGCCGGTCGACTATTTAAGGCGGCCGCATCGAATTCAGGATCCGAAAAATGGAAAACGGCGAGATCATCAAGGTTTCCGGACCGCTGGTGGAAGCGGTCAACATGAAATCGGCCCGGATGTACGACGTGGTCTACGTCGGGCGCCAGCGCCTGGTGGGCGAAGTCATCCGCCTCCGCCTGGACCGGGCCTCCATCCAGGTCTACGAGGACACTTCGGGCCTCGGTCCGGGCGACCCGGTCTTTCCCTCGGGCGGTCCGCTGGCCGTGGAACTGGGGCCGGGCCTCCTTACCAGCATCTTCGACGGCATTCAGCGCCCGCTGGATCTGATTGCCCGGGAGACCGGGTCGTTTATCCGGCGGGGCGTGAACCTGGCGGCGCTGCCCCGCGACCGGCGCTGGGATTTTACCCCGGCGGTCCGGCCCGGAGACAAGGTTACCGCCGGCGACGTGCTGGGCACGGTTCCGGAGACCGAGCTGCTGGTGCACAAGATCCTGGTGCCGCCGGAGACCGCCGGCGAGGTGCTGGAAATTGCGGGCGGCTCCTTCGGCCTCGACCAGCCGGTCGGGCTGCTGCGCACCCCGGAAGGGCAGGTGCCCCTGAAACTCATGCATACCTGGCCGGTTCGGCGGCCGCGTCCCTACCTTGAAAAGCTGCGGCCGGAGATCCCCCTGGTCACCGGCCAACGGGTGGTTGACACCCTTTTCCCGGTTGCCAAGGGTGGTTCGGCGGCCATCCCCGGCCCTTTCGGCGCCGGTAAAACGGTTTTTCTGCATCAGGTGGCCAAGTGGGCCGACAGCCAGGTCATCGTTTACATCGGGTGCGGGGAGCGGGGCAACGAGATGGCCGACGTGCTGCTGGAATTCCCGAACCTCAAGGATCCCCGCAGCGGCCGTCCGCTGATGGACCGAACGGTCCTGATCGCCAACACCTCAAACATGCCGGTGGCGGCCCGCGAGGCCAGCATCTACACCGGCATCACCATCGCCGAGTATTACCGCGACATGGGTTATGACGTGGCCCTGATGGCCGACTCCACCAGCCGCTGGGCCGAGGCCCTGCGCGAAATTTCCGGCCGGATGGAGGAAATGCCGGGCGAGGAAGGGTACCCCGCTTACCTGGGTACCCGGCTGGCCGCCTTCTACGAGCGCAGCGGCCGGGTCAAGTGCCTGGGCAGCCGTTCCGCCACCGGTTCCCTCTCGGTGGTCGGCGCGGTCTCGCCCCCGGGCGGCGACCTGAACGACCCGGTGGTCCAGATGACCCTGCGGGCGGTCAAGGTCTTCTGGGCCCTGGACGACCAGCTGGCCTACCAGAGACATTTCCCGGCCATCAACTGGCTCTCCAGCTACTCACTCTACCTGGGCAACCTGGAGGGTTTTCTCGGCGCCGAGGTCGCCCCGGAGTGGCCGGAACTGCGCCGCTGGGCGATGGGCATACTTGGCCGCGAGGCGGAGTTGAAGGAGATCATCCGGCTCATCGGCACCGAGACGCTCTCGCTCCAGGAACGCCTCCTGATGGACACCGCCCGGAGCCTGCGCGAGGATTTCCTGCACCAGTTCGCCTTTGACGAGAACGACGCCTACGCCACGCTCCAGAAGCAGTACCTGATGCTCAAGACCATCGCCCTCTTTCACCAGAAATCCGAGGAGGCGCTTTCCGAGGGGGTCCCGCTCAACCGTATCCTGGGCCTGCCGGTCCGGGAACAGATCGTTCGAAACCGCTACGTGGCCGAGGACAATCTCTCCCATTTCCACGCGCTTGAAAAGGAGATCGTCACCTCCTTCGAAGCACTTCACAATTGACGGTGACTTATGAAATCACTGGCTAAAGAATATCGCTCGGTACGGGAAATCGTCGGTCCCCTGCTCCTGGTCGAAGGCGTCTCGGGCGTCACCTTCAACGAGATCGCCGAGATCATCCTGCCGGATGGTTCACGGCGCCGCGGCCAGGTCCTGGAACTGGACGGCGACCGGGCGCTGCTGCAGGTATTCGAAGGCACGACCGGCCTCAATCCTTCGCAGACCAGGGTGCGCTTCGAGGGGCGCCCCCTCCAGCTGGGCGTTTCGCCCGACCTGCTGGGCCGGGTCTTCGACGGCCTGGGCGGCCCCATTGACGGCGGCCCGCGGCCCATTCCCGGAGAGTACCTGGACATCAACGGAACGCCGATCAACCCGGTCAGCCGCGATTACCCGTCGGAGTTCATCGAGACCGGCATTTCGGCCATCGACGGGCTCAACAGCCTGGTGCGCGGCCAGAAGTTGCCCATCTTCTCCGGGAGCGGTCTGCCGCACAACCGGCTGACCGCCCAGATCTGCCGTCAGAGCCGGGTGCTGGGCCAGGCCGAAAAATTCGGAATCGTCTTCGCCGCCATGGGCATCACCTTTGAAGAGGCCGATTTCTTTATCCGGGACTTCCGCCAGACCGGCGCCATCGAACGCAGCGTGCTTTTCATCAACCTGGCCGACGACCCGGCCATCGAACGCATCGCCACTCCGCGCATGGCCCTGACCGCGGCCGAGTACCTGGCCTTCGAACTGGGCATGCACATCCTGGTCATCCTCACCGACCTCACCAACTACGCCGAGGCCCTGCGCGAAATTTCGGCGGCCCGCAACGAGGTGCCCGGCCGCCGCGGTTATCCCAGCTACCTTTACACCGACCTGGCCTCCATTTTCGAGCGGGCCGGCCGGATCAAGGAACGCCCCGGTTCCATCACCCAGATGCCGATCCTCTCAATGCCGGAGGACGACAAGACCCACCCGATTCCCGACCTGACCGGGTACATCACCGAGGGGCAGATCATCCTTTCGCGCAGCCTCCACCAGGCCGGAATTTACCCGCCGGTCGACGTGCTGCCCTCGCTCTCGCGGCTGCGTGACAAGGGCATCGGGCCGGGCCGGACCCGCGAGGACCACGCCAACCTGGCCAGCCAGCTCTTCGCCTCTTACGCCCGCGGCCGCGAGGCGCGCGAACTGGCGGTGGTCCTGGGCGAGGCGGCCCTTTCCGAGATCGACCAGGCGATGCTCAGGTTCAGCGATGCCTTTGAGAAGGAATTCATCAACCAGGGCGAATCCGAATCACGGGCGGTGCTGGAGACGCTCGACGCCGGCTGGCGCCTGCTGGCCGGCCTGCCGCGTTCGGAGTTGAAGCGCATCCGCACCGAGATCCTGGATCGTTTCCTGCCGGATCCCAACCGGAACGCCTGAATCGGATCGCCCCGACATGTTTAAAGTCAGCCCGACCCGGATGGAGTTGCTGCGGCTCAAGCGCCGCCTGGCCCTGGCCCGGCGCGGCCACCGCCTCCTGAAGGACAAGGAAGAGCAGCTGCTGACCAATTTTTACCGGCTGGTGGAGGAGAGCCGCGGTTCGCGCGAAGGGCTGGAAAACCGCTTCCGGAAAGCGGCCGCCGGCTACCTGTCGGTGCGG
>JAKJFK010000171.1 GCA_022704925.1 candidate division TA06 bacterium
AACCGCCCTTTGCCAGCGGCATGTCGAACTGGGAAATTTGGAAGCCTTTGGGCAAGTCGGGGTAAAAGTAATTCTTGCGGTCGAAGTGATTCCGCCGGTTGATCCGGCAGCCGAGGCCCAGGGCGGTTTTGATTCCGAGGGTCACCGCCGCTTCGTTGACGACCGGAAGAGTGCCCGGAAACCCCAGGCAGACCGGGCAGGTCAGGGTGTTCGGCTCGGCGCCGAAACGGTTGGCGCAGCCGCAGAACATCTTGGATTCGGTCAGGAGTTCGACGTGGACCTCCAGGCCGATGATCGTTTCGTAGCCCATTTTCGGTCTTTGAAAACCTGGCGGCGGCCGCGGCCGCGGGCCGTAGCCGGGGTTTTGGAATTAAAAACTATATTATATACCGGAATATGGTAAAATGAAAGAGACGCGCGGTATTCCTTGCCAGGCGAATCCTCCGGAACCAATGGATAACCAATCCTTCAAACAATACCGCTTGAAGAAGGAGCCCACGGCCTCGAAGATCGATTTCAAGGCCGAGCTCAACTCCGAGCAGTACCAGGTCGTTACCGGCGGCGACGGACCGTGCCTGGTCCTGGCCGGCCCCGGCAGCGGCAAAACCCGGACCCTGGTTTACCGGGTGGCCTTCCTGCTCAGCCAGTTCATCCCGCCCGATCGGATCCTGCTGCTGACCTTTACCAACAAGGCCGCCCGCGAAATGCTGCGGCGGGTGGAACTGCTCCTGGGCCGTTATCCGACCGGACTGGTGGGCGGAACCTTCCATCATGCCGGCAACCTGGCCCTGCGCCGCTATGCCGACCGGATCGGCTACCGCCGCAACTTCACCATCCTGGACCGCTCCGACAGCAAGGATTGCCTGGCCGAGGTTGTCGGCGAGATGCGTCTCGGCAAGGAACGCTACTTCCCCAAGGCCGACGTCCTCCAGGGCATCATCAGTTTCTCCGTCAACAGCTGCCAGGACCTGGCGGCCGTCCTGGACCGGCAGTATCCCTACCTGGCCCGTTTCCAATCGGAGATCGAAAGGGCGGCCGCCGCTTACCAGGCCCGCAAGCTGGCGGCCAACTCCATGGATTACGACGACCTGCTCAGCCAGTGGAACCGCCTGCTGGTTTATTGCCCGGAGGCGAGGGATTACTTCCAGGACCGGTTTCGCTCGATCCTGGTGGACGAGTATCAGGACACCAACCGGCTGCAGTTCGAGATTCTCAAGTCACTGGCCGGCCGCCACGGCAACCTGATGGTCGTCGGCGACGACGCCCAGTCGATTTACTCTTTCCGGGCGGCCGAGGTCCGCAATACCCTGGATTTCAAGAAGTTTTTCCCGGGGGCCCGCATCGCCCGGCTGGAGACCAATTACCGGAGTGTTCCCGAGATCCTGGAGCTGGCCAACCGCTCGATCGCCCACAACCAGAACCAGTTTCCCAAGGAGCTTAAAAGCACCCGTCCCGCCGGTCCCCGCCCGGTGCTGGTGGTCACCCAGAACGCTTTCAGCGAGGCCCGTTTCGTGGCCCAGCGGCTCCTGGAGCTGCGGGAGGAGGGGACCGCGCTCAGCGACATCGCGGTGCTCTTCCGGGCCCGGTACCAGGTGACCGAGCTGGAATTGGAACTGGCCGCCCGCGGCATTCCCTACCTGATCCGGGGCGGCATCCGGTTTTACGAGCAGGCCCATATCAAGGACGTGCTCGCCTACCTGAAACTGCTGGTCAACGACCGGGACGAACTGGCCTGGCGGCGTATCCTGCTCCAGCTGGACGGGATCGGGCCGGGTTACTTCCGCCGTTTCTGGTCCAGGGTATCGGCGGCCCCGGTTCCGATGGAGACCTTCCTGGAGCCCGATTCCTCCTCCGGCTTGCCGTTCCGCAGCCGGCCGGGATTCGCCGGCCTGCAGAAACTCTTCCGGGAACTGCGCCGGGATGAATACGCGGGCCAGCCGGCGGCCCAGATCAAGGCCGTCCTGGAAGGGGATTACCGTTCCTATTGTCTTTCGAATTACACCGACGGTCCGGAAAGGCTGCGGGAGATCGAAGAGCTGGCCCGGATCGCCCTCCAGGCCGAAAACACCGAACGTTTCCTGGCCGAGACGGTCATGGGGGAGAATTTCAAGGGGGAGTCGTTTGACGGGAACGGGGGCGAGGAGCAGGAAATGCTGACCCTTTCCACCATCCACCAGGCCAAGGGACTGGAATGGAAGGCGGTCTTCATCATCAGCCTGGCCGACGGCCGGTTTCCGTTCGCCCGGGCCCTCGAGGAGCCGGAGGGGCTGGAGGAGGAGCGGCGTCTCTTTTACGTGGCGATCACCCGGGCCAAGCAGTACCTCTACCTGATGCAGCCGGTCATCGAGTACGGCTGGGAGGGCAACCAGGTGCAGCGGCTTTCGACCTTCGTCCAGGAACTCCCGGAGAGCGATTACGAAACCTGGCTGGCCGGCGATTCTAACGGAAGCGCCGGCTGAGCAGGGTAAACCATTGGCCCGGGTTCTCCCGGACCCAGGCTTCGATGGTCCGGTTGCAGAGGGCGGTGTTCGCCTCGATGTCGGCCTGGGGATTGTCGGTCTTTTGCAGTTCCAGGGGCGGGAGAATCCGGATGAGGTGGTGCCCCGCTTTCCGAACCACGGTCATCGGCAGGATCGGGCAGCCGAGGCGCCGGGCGAAGACCGCCGGCCCGGAAGGCGTGCCCACGTTCAACCCGAAGAAAGGCACCGTGATGCCCTGGCCGCTGTGCTGGTCGGCCAGGATGACCAGTACCCGGTTCTTCTTGATCCAGGCGATCATCTGCCGGGCGGCGGTGGCCTTGGGGTGCTTCGGCATCCAGCGGATGCCGGAGAGACGCTTGGAGGCCTGAATGTAGTTTTCGAGAAGGTGGTTGCTGACCTCCCGGCTGATGGTGGCCACCGGGAATCCCTGCCGGGAGAGGTAGGCGAGCAGGAGCGGAAAGTTGCCCTGGTGGGCCGAAAGTCCGACCACGCCTTTTCCTTCGGCCAGGGCCGCTTCGAGGAAGTGTTTCCCTTCCAGTCGGGTATTCGCAAGAAATTCTCTTTTGTGCAGGTGCGATCCCTCGTAGAAATCGAGTGCCGCGTTGTGGTAAACCTCCCGGGTCAGGCGTCTTTTCTCGGAACGGGGTAGATCCGGGACGATGACGCCGAGATTGTTCGCGACCAGGCGGTTGATCCGGTTGTCCGGATCGGCCATGATCCGCGCCATGACCGCCGTCAGCAGGCGATAGAGCGGGTAGGGCAGGGCATTGAGCAGCCGGATCAACCCGTAAGAAACCAGGTAGAAAATTTCCTTGCGTTCTTCCATCCGACACCTTGAAAAACGGTTGAAGCCGGCCGTCCGGACCGGTTGACTAAACATCGCAAAGTGTTAAAATTTAGATATAGTATAAATGAATTTTCTTTTGCAGGCAAACCGGCGAGTCCGGCGGCGGCCGGTGGATTCCGGGCCAATGACCCGAAATGAGCGAAAATCTTGATTTCATCTTTGATGTTCCCGAAGCTCCGCAGGCGGCGGCCGCTTCCGCCCGCGCGGCCGAGCCCGGCCGTCTTTACGACATCGCCATCCTGGGCGGCGGTCCGGCCGGCCTCTCGGCGGCGGTTTACACCGCCCGCAAACGCCTTGACTGCCTGATGGTCAGCCCGGATATCGGCGGCCAGGTGCTCTGGACCGGCGAGGTGGAAAATTACATCGGCTTCCAGTACATCCAGGGGCGGGAATTGATCGCCTTGTTCAAGAAACAGGTGGAGAAATTTCCGATCGCCCAGGCGATCGGTGCGCCGGTTACGCGCCTGGGCGAAACCGGCGGCGCTTTTACGGTTGAAACCGTCGGCGGCGGATCCTTCCGGGCCCGGGCCGTTATCGTGGCCACCGGCAAACGGTATCGCCGGCTGGAAGTCCCCGGCGAAGCGGGGCTGATCGGCAAGGGCGTCTCTTTTTGCGCCACCTGCGACGCCCCGCTTTTTGA